>JBOHST010000100.1:0-13807 GCA_050733375.1 Gemmatimonadales bacterium | reverse complement strand
GGCGCGTCGCGCTACCACGAGCTGCTGGTCGAGGGGTTCGGGATCTCGCTGGTCGAAGCGTCGGCGTCGGGGATCGCCGTGGTGGCCGGCCGCTCGGGTGGCGTGCCCGACGCAGTGCGCGACGGCGAGACGGGCATCCTCGTCGATCCCGAGGTCCCCGCCGCGGTGGCGGCGGGGATCAGCCGGCTGCTCGGAGACGAGGCGCTACGGCGGCGGTTGGGGGCGGCCGGCCGACGCGCGGTGGAGACCTATTACAACTGGGATCGGGTGGCGCGGGACCTGATGCGGGTCGACGAACAGTTCCGTCGCGCGTAGCAGCCGGCCGCCGTCTTCGTCTCCTATCGCAACCAGTAGTTCAGCTTCAGCAACACCACGTTCGTGGGGCGGTCGAGAAACACCGCCTGGCGGAGGTCGGGCGCCAGATCGACCCCGACGCTTGAGAAGTCACCCGATCGGGTCTGGCTCCACACCAGAAACACCGTCGAGCCCGACCGGTACTCCCAGCGCAGTACGGCGTTGAGCCGGAACGACCGCGAGCGGAAATCGGGATTGCCCACGCCGAACGGGTTCGCCGCGCCGGACCCGTCGGGGTCGACGGTGTAATCGCTGCCGTCCGGGACGATGGTCGAGCCGTTATCCCGCCCGTAGCGCGAGAAGTCGAACGTCCGGCGGGCCGTCAACTCCTTGTACCCGTCGTAATCTCCGACGAACGTGAACGGCTGGGCGTACAGCTGGAGGCTGAGCGCGCGGGAGAACGCCGCGTTGACGTTCAGCGTCAGGTACGCGCTGCGCTGGTACAACTCGGCGAACACGTACCGCGTGCCCAGCGTCGCGGTTGCCGATGAATCGGTGACGCGCTGCACGTATTGCGCGGCATCTCGCCCGATGTCAGTCCCGGCGCTCAAGCTGACCGACAATGTCTTGCTCGGGCGATAGGTGACTTTGGGCAGCAGGCTGGTGTACCACCCGCCGGCTGCGTCGCGCGTATGCCCGGCGTAGGCGTACAACGACACCGGTTTGCGGTTGTCGCTGTAGGCTTCCGCCGTCACCTGCCATTCGGCCGGCTTCAGGGCCAGCGGGCCGCCACGCGTGAGGCGATCGTCCTGCACCGGAGCGGCGTAGTTCAGGTTGAGCGTAGCCTCCCAGAAGTTGCGGAAGCGCCCGAGCGCGTAGAGGTTCACACTCTGCTGGATCAGGTCGCGGTCGTAGTTCCACCCGGACTTGCCCGAGAGGTAGAGGTACGCCTGCCGGAACATCTTGCCGGGTTGCGTCCAGCGGCGGCCGACGGCCGCCCCCACGGACAGGCGGTCGACGCGTTTCTGGAAGCCGAGGTCGTTGACTTCGAAGCCGGGCGTGGCGGTGCTCCCGGCGAGCCCCCACACCCAGTTGCCCTGGACCTTGTTGAGGTACAGATCCGCGGCGATTCCACCGAGCGACGTTCGCTCCGGATCGTAATGCAGCCGCTCGGCGTCGGGCCGCTGGAAGTACCGTGCCGAGGAGCGCTGGGCCGATTCGATTGCCCGCGTGTCGCCGCGGATGTAGGAGCCTCCGATGCTGCCGGCGAGGGTGTAGGTGCGGTTCTGCCAGCGGTGGGTGAAGTCCATGGCGCCGGCGTAGGCCGCGGAGTTCAGGAAGTTCATCGACGGCCGGTCCAGATCGCGCTGCATGGCGGTCGCGAGAAATCCAAGGGTGGTCGTCCCGCCCCGGAAGTCACGCTTCACTCGGCTCGAGAAATAGCTGGTGAGCGGCTCGACCTCGTCGGCACGTCGCGCGCCGGTGAGCGTGTCGGCCACGACCGCGTATTCGCGGGCCGTCAGCGCCTCGAGCACCCCGACCGACCACCCGTCGGCCGTCTTGCCGCTCAGTTTGGCGGCGCCGAAGATTGTGGTGTTTTCGGGCATGTCCTTGAATTGGCCGCGTGAGCTCGTCTTCCCTTGCGGCGGCCGGCCGATGCGCCGCGAGTAAAAATACAACGGTGTGTCGCTGAACCGGTTCAGCCCGCCCCCGGTGCTGCCGAACCGGAAAATGTCTGCGCCCTCGACGAAGAACGGTCGGTGCTCGGAGAGGAACTGCTCGAACTCGGTGAGGTTGACGTACGCCGGGTCGAGCTCCACCTGGCCGAAGTCCGGGTTGACCGTGAGGTCGAGTGTGAGGTTGGAGGTCACGCCCGTCTTGACGTCCATGCCGGCGCCGTAGAACGTCGTGCGGCCATTGTCGAACGGGTTGCTCGGGTGGGCGGACTCGTCAAAGCTCCCGCGGGAGACGAAGTACGGGACGAACTCGGCGCGCCGCGGCGCGGGAATGCCGTGGAGCCCCACGAGGTGCGCGAAGCGGGACGCGACGCCGGTCTGGGTCTTGGGCACGAACGGGAACAGGGCGAGCTCGTTCTTGCGCTGAATCCACCGCGCAAAGCGGATCCCCCATACCTGATCCGGCGCCGCCGAGAACCGAAGCTGCGAGAAGGGAATGCGCAGCTCCGCGGTCCACCCGAGGGAATCCACGAGGGTGGCCACCTGCCACACCGGGTCCCAGGAGTCATCCGAGTAGCCACCGTCGTCGCCGTTCACCTCATCCTGGCGCACGCCTGCCGCGCTCACCGCGAACTGGAACGCCGTGCGGTGATCGTGATAGGTGTCCAGCAGCACGCGAAAGTCGTCGCTCGGCGTGGACGCGTCGCGCCGCGCGAGGCGGCGCGCGACGCCGCCCGGATCTCGGTCGTACAGGCGCACGCCGATGTACAGCGCCGTGGCATCGTACACGACGCGCACCACGGTGGCCTCCGAGACCGGCCGTCCCTCGTCGGGGTCGCTCTGGATCAGCTGGCTGATGGGCGATGCAGCGACCCACGCCGCATCGTCGAGTCGGCCATCGAGCGTCGGCGTGTGGGCGGCCCGGACCGCCGTGACGGTGAGGGGGGTGCCGCCGCCCGAGTGGCGTTGGGCGGCCGCGGAGTCGACGGTGGCGAGCTGCAACAGCAGCGCCGGGATGGTGGCGATCATCGAGAGGTCACCCCTAAGGAGATGCTCAGGATGCGCTCCAGCACGCCCCGAGCGTCGAAATGCGCCGCGGCGAGCTCCCGCGCTGCCTGGCACTGTCGTGGGTAGTCGGTGTTGACGGCGTCGAGCGCCGCCGCCGCTTCGTCGATCGTCGCGAAGCGGAACAGGCCCTCTCCGTTCGGCAGATACGCGCTCGGCCCCGTGTGTTGCACTACAGCAGGTTTCCCGCTCGCCAGATAGCACAGCGTTCGGTCACTGATCCAGGCGTTCTGCAGCTTCATGCACGACGGCTTCGCAGTGCTGAATTCTCCGCGCGAGCGTTGGATGTAAGCCTGGTACTGTTCCGGGCCCCCCGCGACGTCGCGCGAATGGCGCACCCGCCATCCGTGACTCTCGAGCAGCGCCCGGTCGTCCCCGTCGTCGGCGGCGAAGTACAGGGCCAGCTCGAGCGGCTGACGGGTGCGTCGCGGGAGGGCCACAAACTCGAGGAACGAGACGCGCTTGGTGTTCTCGTAGAAGATCTCCGCGCCGTCCAGCGTGCCCCGGACCCACTGTCCGGACCACCAGCCGGCCACGGTGGTGAACGCCTCGCTGCGGGGGTCGTAGGTGTAGGGCCAGTGATCCAGGCACACCGGCGGATGGAACTGAATCCACGGCAGGCCGCAATCGGGGAAGCGGGCCGCGGGAGTGCCAACCGTCTCTCCGATGGTCAGATAGACGTCGTGCGGTGGGACCCGCAATTGACCGGTGCTGATCCAGAACTGCAACAGACCGGGATCGATGTCCACGAGCGCACTGCGGCGGGCGCACGCCAGCAGGGACGGGTCGATGGCGTAGTGGAAGTTGAGCACCAGGTCGGCGCGCCGCAGCACCGCTTCCGCCTCCGCGCGCGCGACACCGATGAACTGTACCACCGCGGCCCCACCGGCCGATGGCTGGTCCTGGGTGTACAGCAGCACCTTGCCGTCGAGTCCGAAACGGGTCATGCGCGCGAAGAACGTCGTAATGGCTCGGGCGTCGCCGGACGGATCGCGGCCTCGGCGGAATCGCTCCAGCCAGTACACGTCGCAACCGGCCTGTCGCAGCCCCTGGACGTATTGCATGTAGACCCAGAAATGCCCGCCGCCCTCCGCGAAGCTGGCGACGTTGTAGCAGGACACGACGACGGTGGCCACGGCGTTCCTCCCGCCTACGCCGACGCGCGGCTCCCGAGACCACGGAGGTCCCGGAAGCTGATGAGGGTGATGCCGTAGGAGGCAAGCAGGCGGCGCGCGGCGGGGTCGCACAACGTCTTCAGCTCGAGCTCGCGTTCGACGCGGTAGCGCGAGAGCAGCGCCGCGTCCTGGTACCCCGGATGGCAGCTCAGCTCGGTCACGCCCTCACGCACCACGGCGGCCAGCAGGCGATGGAGGCCGGCCACGCTGATCTGCTCGGGATGGGTCTCTCCGTTCCACTGCCCGTAGTACCTCGAGCACGTACGGACCGGTGAGTGCCCGCGCAGCGGCAGGCCATGCCGGTGGGCGAAGGACAGGACGTAGGGCAGCAGGCGGTGGTCGCGGTGCGCGTCGTGATGGGTGTCGAGGTGCGTCGGCGGCCGCCCCAGTAGCTCGGCAAACTTGTGCAGCTGGCGGTCCAGCTCCGGCGGGATGTCCGGCGCCGCGACTCCGTCGAGATCGAGGTGCAGGCCGATGCCCAGGTCGGGCACGGTCCCCGCGAGGGTGGCGGCCGCGGCGCTCCACAGTGTGTGCACCAACAGGCTGGTGCTGGTCACGATGCCGTCGCGATGGCACTCCACGATGCCGCGATTCGTGCCGTCGCTCGCGCCGAAGTCATCGGCATTGACGATCAGATACTTCATCGTCCGCGCCCGCTCATTCGGGGAGCGCCGGTCGCAGGGCGTCGAACCAGCCCGCCACCATGGCGAGCTCGTCGAAACTCCAGGCGGCGCCGTCCACGAGCAGCGCGACCACCGGCCACACCACCCGGTTGGCGTAGCGCGCGCACTCGGCGGTGTCGAACAGCGCGTTCAGCTCGCGGGTCGCCGGCAAATGCCATCCCGCCGACGCCACGGCACTGCGATACTGGTCCAGGATCCACGGCCGGTCTTCCTGCGGAAACCGGAACAAGAACGTCGACAGGTCGTAGCTCGCCGGCCCGACCCCGGCCGCATCCCAATCCACGAGACGCGCCACGGGCCCGTCCAGCCCCTCCACGACGAACGTATTGGTCGTCCAGAGGTCCCCGTGCAGGAACACATCGGGCCCACCGTGCGCCGCCAGACGCTGCGTTCGGTCGGGGATCTCCTCGCGCAAGGCGACCAGCCGAACGAGGAGGCGGTCGCGCGTGTCCGCGTGCTCCGGCGACAACTCGACACGCGGCGGCCGCACCAGCTCCAGCCCGTGGATCGCATCGCGCACGTTCGCGGCGAAGAACGCGGCGCCCAGGTCGCGGCCGTGATAGCGGCACTCCGGCAGAACCGCGTGCCCGGACGAGCGCACGTGCAACGCGGCGATCAGCTCCACCGCCGCGGCGACACGGCGGCGGTCCGCCTTGGTCGCCTGCAGGGTCGCGTCGCCCAGGTCTTCGTAGATCATCCACATCTGCACGCCGTGGCGGTCGGCGGCGGAGCCGAGCAGCCGGGCGCCGGCGTCCTCCAAGCCGAGTGCCGGCAGCCAGCGGCGCGCGACCAGCAGGTTGTGTCGCGCTTGCGTCGGATTGGAGCACTTGAGCACCAGGGAGCGGACGCCATCACCGGCTTCGATCAGCACCCGGTACACGTTGGTCTTGAGCTTTCGAAACGCGACGATGCGCGGCGGTGCGTCGTCGCCGCACAGCTCCTGTAACGCGCCGGCGAGCTCGGTGGCCGCCGGGAGCCGGCTGGCCTCGAGCACGTCCCGCAGCTCGTCGCGCGTGGCCACGGTCACGGCCGCACCTCCGCCGTCCGTGCGGCATCGGCCAGACGACGCGCCAACACCTCGATGCTCGAGAGTGGCCGGCTGATCACCCGCCGCGAATCGAAGCGGAGACCGGTGCTCTCCCAATCGATGCCCGCCACCGCGCAAAACGCCTGCCCCAGTGGTCGCAGCCGGAGTACCGTCTGGAGGTCCAGTCCGACCTGCCACTCCCGTGCAGCGGACCAGTAGGCGGCGATGTCGATCCTGGTCAGGTCGGCGGCGGGAACGCCCCACCCTGCGGTTTCCCAGTCGATCGGGTAGCACGCGAGACCCGTGCCGTTCGCGCGCAGGTACACGTTTTTCGGACGAAAGTCGCCATGCACCAGCGTCGCGGGCAGGCCCACACACAATCCCTCGAGCTGGCTCCAGCAGAATTCCAAGGTGTCCAGCAGCGCGACGACCCGTTGGAGCATGGCGACGTCGCCTGCGGTGAGATCGGGACCGGGCAGCCGCCGCTCGATCTTCTCCCGCGCCGCGCGCAGGTGCGCGAGATAGCGGCCCGGGCCACCGTCGGGAAGCTCCCGGGCTGCGGCGAGGCCGGCGGCTGCGCGGTGCATCCGCGTCACCCACCCGGCGGCCAGCGCCAGATGCGCCCTGTTGCTGTCGGAGTATTGTTCTGTGCCGACGTCCTCGAGGAAAATCCAGCGATCCCCCTCGGGCGCACCCGTGGGTTGCGAGCCGAAATAATGGGGGACTGTCAGGCGCAGCTGCGGCAGCACCCGCTCGTACACGGCCAGCTCCGCTGACAGCTTCGCGGGAAGCGAACGCTTGGCGATCACGCTCGTACCGTCTGGGCCCGCATCCACCAGCCGGTACACCGCCGAGCTTGCGAATTGGACCAACACGTCGACGCGCGTGGGAACCTCCCGCGCGCCCTCCAAGGCAACCCATGCCTGGACCGCCGGATGGGTTTGCACCTCCTCGGGCAAGACGGTGATCGGCGCACGGTTCATCGTGCCGCCCCCCGCGTTGCATCGTGCCCTGTCGCGCCGGACACCGCTCCGGCGACAGGCGCCTCCCGGCGGATCAGCCGCCCGCGCTCGAGCTGCAGCCACAGATCGCACGTGGTCCACGTGCTCGGTCGGTGCGTGATGAGGAATACCGTCCGGGCGCGCATCAGGCGCTCCAGCGCCTCGAGGATCACCGCTTCGGTTTTCAGGTCTACCGAGCTGGTCGGCTCGTCGAGAATCAGCACGGGGGCATCACGGAGGAACGCACGGGCCAGCGCGATGCGCTGGCGCTCTCCTCCCGAGAGCTTCTGGCCCAGCTCACCCGTATGCGTGTCGTAGCCACGCGGCAGCCGCGCGATAAAATCGTGCGCGCCGGCCGCGGCCGCGGCCTCCTCGATGTCGCGGTGCGGGGCGCCCGGTCGGCCGTAGGCGATGTTCTCGGCGATACTGGTGGAAAAAAGCAGCGGGTGTTGGAGCACGATGGCGAACTGCCGCCGCAAGTCCGCCACGCGGTACGCGCGCGTGTCCACGCCGTCGAGCAAGACCACGCCGGCGACCGGATCGTAACAACGGTTGAGCAGGCTCACGAGCGTGGTCTTGCCCGAGCCCGTTGCCCCCGCGATCGCGACACGCGCACCCGGGGCGACCTCGAACGAAACGTCGTGCAACACGGGGCGCTCGGGATCGTAGCCGAACGAGACGTGCCGCAATTCCACGGCACCCGCCGCGCGTTCGAGGCGACGCGCATCGCGCCGCTCCGGCACATCCTGGGCCTCGTCGAGCAGCGAGAAGGCGCGCTCCGCGCTCGCGAGGTACGACTGCAGCCCGGCCGCCTTGCGACTGATGGTGGCCAGTGGGTTGTAGAGTTGCGCCAGGTAGCTCATCACCATCAGCAGCTCACCCAGCGTCAAGACGCCGCCGCGCACGTGGCGGACGCCGATGTACAGGACGGCGGCGGTTCCCAATGTTGTGGTCAGCCCCACCCACAGCCCGAACCGTCCCTCGATCAGCGCCAGCTTGAGGCGCGCCCCAACGCCCTCGCCCGAGCGCGCCACGAAACGCTCAGTTTCCCGGCGCTCCTGTCCGAACGCTTTGATGACGCGCAGCGCTCCCAGGATCTCCTGCACCACCGACAGGGCCGAACTCTCCAGCTTCTTGACCGTTCGTGACTGCTTGCGCAGGCGGCGGCGGTACGCCCGTGAGAGCAGGAACAGGGCGGGCGAGATGGTGATGGCTACCAGCGCCAATTGCCAATCGAGTCGGGCGGTGACCCAGAGCATCGCGGCGACCGAAACCGCCGCCGAGACGAACGGGATGATGCCGTCCACCGCCAGGTACCGGAGCGCAGGGGCGTCGTGCTGGAGGCGGTAGGAGGTGTCCGCGGTTCCCTTCGAATCGTGATAAGAGAGCGAGAGCCGCTGACCCCGGTCCAGCAGTCGCGCCCGGAAGCCGAGCACGATCTGCTCGCCGACGTGGGCACGCAGCCACGTGTTCACCAGTCCTTGGACCTGGCTCAGCAGCGTTACCGCCAAGAGGAGGCCGATCGCGAGCGCCAGTCCGGCGCCGGGCGAGTGGGCGATGGCCGGGAACCATCCACCGAGGGGGCCAGGCAGCGGCCGGGTGCCCAATACGGTGTCCACGACGATCTTCAACGGCAGCGGGGCGAGCAGCGCGATGGGCGTCGTCAGCAGGCCCAGGGCGAAGAGGACACCGAGGTGCGGCCAGTATGGCCGAGCCTGAGACAGCAGCCGCCGGTACAGGGTGAGATCCGTGTAGGCGGTGGCCATCGGGTCAGTCCTCGGTCGCGCGCGTCACCGCGCGGCGGATCTCGGCCGCCGCTGTCCCGCAATCGGCGAGCGAGCGCCAGGCGAACAAGAGGGCCGATCCGGCGAACACTGTTTCCGGAACCCAGGCACCGGCCACGGCCGCGGCGGCGGCCACACCGGCGAGCACGAGTGCCAGCGCCGGTCCGGCAGAGGATGGGGAGAGCCACCATCGGATTCGCACCAGTTGCCGACCGCTGCCGTGCTCCTCGACCGCCATCACGAGTCGAGCTCCTCCGAGCACCCCACCTCTGAGCTCCAGGTCCCAGCTCTCGTAATCGCCGCCGCGGCGCACCGCAGATCCCGTGTTGCGCAAGGCGGTCTCGAGGGCGTTCAATCGCTCGCCCGGGTCTCGCCAGCGTTCGTGCCAGAGCGCGACCCGTCCCGCCCGCGCCCAGCCGTGCGGGCGCCGGCGTGTCGTGGCGGGCCGAGTCAGCCGGCCGTACAGGCGCGCCAGCGGGTGGAGTAGATGCAACAGGCCCGTGAGTAACCGCTGGCGGATGCGTCGCGTGGGACGGGAACGCGGGAACGCGACGCGCGCGCCGGTGAGCGCCCGCTCCAACAGCGGCAGCGTCGCGAGGATCAGAAGGGGAATGGCGAGACGCAGTGGTGACCAGACGACGCCGAGGGCGGCTACGCCGGCCAGCGCGGCGATCGGTAGGTACCATTCCGGCGCGCGAGCGAGCGAGCCGAGCCACGTCGGGGCGGGCTGGTACAGCCGCTGGAACGGTGCGAAGCCCCATGTCCCGTGGTAGATGCGGCTGCTGCGCCAGGGGGCCACGCCCGGCGATGCGGTGCCGTACAGCCGTCCCGCCCAGGCGATCTGGCCCGTCGCCGTATACTTCTCCGGCCACTTCCGTTCCAACAGACCCTCGGCGCGGCCGTACCCCACCTGCTGCCTCCAATACGCCTGGAACGAATTGCGGCGATGGTGCCAGACCACCGCGGCCGCGCTGAACCCCAGCGTCCACCCTCGCTCGCGCAGCTGCCAGCAGATATCGACGTCGTCCCCGGCGACACGGAACTGCTCGTCGAATCCTCCAATCGCTTCGAGCGCGGTGCGGCGGAACGCCATGTTGCAGCCGGGAATGTGCTCGGCCTCGCGATCCGTGAGCATGACGTGGACCGGGTTGCCTGGAGCGAGGGCCACGCACTTGGCAATCGGGCCGTCACCCGGCGGCGCGATGTTCGGGCCGCCCACCCCGACGTCGGTGCCGCGCAGAAACGCGACGGCGAGATGCGTGAGCCAGTCGGGGTCGGGGTAGGCGTCGTCATCGATGTAGGCGACGAGCTCGCCCGTCGCCGCCCGCCACCCGGTGTTGCGCGCGCTCGAGAGCCCGCGATTCTCGGTGCGGATCAACCGGACGTCGTACTCTGCGGCGATGGCGGGGGTCGCGTCCGTGGAGCCGTCGTCGACGACGATCACCTCGAAGTTGGGATAGGTGCTGCGTCGCAATGCTTCGAAGCTGTCGCGGATCGTCCGGCTGCCGTTGTAGCTGCAGACCACCACCGAAATCCGTGGCCACGGCGTACTCGCCGGGAATGGTGTATCGGCGAACGCCGCGCGCACGCTCGCGAGGGCCGGTTTGGGCCGCCGATCGCGGCGCACCAAGCCGAACTCCCAGTCGTGCACGTCCTCGCCCGCCCGATACCACTCGTCGGTCCAGGCATACAGGAAGACGCCCGCGCTGCCTTCGGCGAACGCGGTGCGGACCTGCCAATCGAGCGTGCGCGCCT
Organism: Gemmatimonadales bacterium; assembly: GCA_050733375.1. Lineage (GTDB taxonomy): Bacteria > Gemmatimonadota > Gemmatimonadetes > Gemmatimonadales > GWC2-71-9 > DASTHG01. The sequence goes on along the minus strand of JBOHST010000100.1, from coordinate 3,347 downwards.
GCTTGTCCTCGCCGTTGCGCAGGCTGTCCAGTCCGACCTCGGTCAGGACCAGCGGGCGATCGCCGGCGATGTGATGCAGCCGCGCGAGGTACGCCGCGAGCGGCGCCGGCGATTCCAGGAATACGTTGAAGCACACGAGATCGAGAAACGGCAGCTGCAGGTATTCCGTTGAGGGGTAGTTGACGTACGTGACGAGGCTCGCGGGATCTTCGGACTTGGCGGCGCGATACAACCGCTCCAGGAACCGTTCGACTCGCCCGCGACCGTGCCAGCGGGCGGCGGCGGCGGGGATTTCGTTTCCAATGGCGTAGCCCAGCACCGCGGGATGACCGGCGCAGGCCGCGACACCGGAGCGTACCAGTCCGGCCGTGTCGGGCGCTCCCTTCCGGTCCGTCAGGTATCCGATGTGCCGTTCCACCGGAATGCCCACCAGCACGTGCAGCTGGTGGCGCAGCGCCGCGTCGAGCATCCAGCGGGGCGGCACCGTGTAGGTGCGCACCGAGTTCACCCCGTTCGCCGCCATCATGGCGCAATCCCGCTCGACGACGTCGGGAAGCGGGAACTCGCTGCCGTCCTCCGCGGGGCGGAACGTGCCGTACGTGACGCCGCGGACGTGAAGCTTCTCGTCGCCCAGGAAGACGAACTTGCCCCGTACGGCCGGCCGATTGCGGCGATTGCCCCTTGGCGCGGGGGGACCGATGTCGATCGGGACCTCCGGCGCGCGTTGTGGGATGACGCGGGACGGCGGTGGCGCGAGCGTACTGCGCATGGCGAGGAGTCGCATCCTCCGACCCGGCGACGTTTCACTCGGCTCGATGCTCAACGCGCGTCCCCCCGGCGTGTCCGGTAGGCTGTGGATTGCGTACAACACACCGCTGCGGCCCGATGTCACGCTGCCGCTGGTGTCGTCGTCGTTCGTGTAGTCGTACTGCGGATTCTGTCGCGTTCGCCCAACAAGCGCGCTTCGCCACACCTCCACAATGGCAAGAAGCACGCCGCTAACCGGTTGTAGACGCGGGATTTGGTGCGTTACTTTTGGTGCGTTAGCGGAGTCTTCACTGTTTCGTCAGCGAGACGGCGTGGCGCCGCGCGGCATCGGTCGGCGCGCGCCCGCAGGCGACAAGGGCCCCGCGCTACACGGGGCCCTTCCTCTTAGTAACCGACGTGAGCGGCAGGACGGTGCCGCTCAGCCCGATTTGCGCAATGTCTCCACGGCTTCCGGTAGCGGACGCGCGCTGATCGCGTAGGTGGGGCAGTGACGGATGAAGGTGCCGCCCGCCGGCGACCATTCCTGATCGGGCTCGGTCACGACCGCCTTCCGGTCGTTGTCGAGCACGAACAACCCGGGCGGTCCTTGCACGAGACAGGCCCCGCATCCGATGCAGCGGTCGCGCTCAACGTGCACCAGCACGCGGCGCTTCGGGTAGACGCCCTCCGCACCGCGTGGCGGCCACGTCGCCAGCCGGTTCAGCGCGTCGATGGTCGCGCGATACCCTTCCTCGACTACTTCACGCAGATGATCGAACGAGAACAGCGAGACGTGCTCGACGCGCGGGTGGATGTAGTACACCGCCGGCGTGGTCCAATACCGCAGCCGCAGCTCGAGCAGCGACTGCATCGCGATCTCCGTGGCGCGGCCGAACACCGCCGCGAACCCCTCCTCCTGCGTGTCTTCGCGCAACGTGCCGGAAGCGGACACGTCCACCGCGAGGATCATTTCGCATTCGAGGGCGCGCGCGGCCACGATCGGGAGATTGTCCATCGTGGCGCCGTCGGCGTAGAAGCGTCCCCGGATCTCGTGCGGCGGCAGGTAGCCGGGGAGCGCGCACGAGCCGAAGACGGCGTCGCGCACCGGGATGTCATCGAGCCCCGGGAGCCCCCACAACACCTGCATCCCCGAGTTGATGTCCACCGTGCTGATGATCACGGGAAGGGCGAGGTCCGCAAAGCTCACGTCGCCCACCAGCCGGGCGATGAGCAGCTCCAGCGGCTCGCGCCGGAACAGGGCGGGGGAGCGCATCCGCTTGAACGCCATGTCGGCGTGTGCGATCTGGAAGACGTCTTTGCGCTTGAGGTTGATCGCGATGTCCCGCAGCTCGGGGATGCTCTTCCCCGAGGCCCAGGCAGCGCCCACCAGGGAGCCGACACTGCAGCCGATGATGTTGGCTGGCCGGTGGCCGCGCTCCAGCAGGGCCTGGAGCACACCCACGTGCGCGAGGCCTTTCATGCCACCGCCGCCCAGGACGAGCGTGAAGCGAGTGCCTGGATTCACCGAATGACTGTGCCTTCCGCTTGATTTGGCGCGCGAGTCCCGAGTAACGTAGTCATGTCCCCTATGCAAGCGCCACGCCATTGGCAGCGCCTCGCCCGCGACCGCTGGGCCCTCGCAGGGCTTGGCTTGGTGACGGCTCTCACCGTCCTGGCGTTAGCTGCGCCCTGGATCGCCCCCGCCGATCCGCTACACGGCTCACTGGGCGAGAGCCTGCGCGGTCCCTCGCAGGGGTTCTGGCTCGGCACCGACGTCCAAGGACGGGATGTGCTTTCGCGGGTGATGTATGGCGCGCGACTGTCGCTCGCGGTCGGCCTGGTGAGCCAGAGCGTGGCGAGCCTGCTGGGCATCGTCCTGGGACTCGTCGCCGGCTACTACGGCCGCTGGCTCGACGCGCTACTGATGCGCCTCGCCGACGTCACCCTCGCCTTTCCATCGCTGCTGCTGCTCATCGCCATCGCCGCGGCCGTCACGCCGTCGCTTCCCGTGGTCTTCGTCGTGATCGGCCTCGTGGGGTGGGCGAGCATGGCGCGGCTGGTGCGCGGGCAGGTACTCGTGCTGCGGGGGCTCGAGTACGTGCAGGCGGCGCGCGCCCTGGGGGCCCGCGACTCCCGCATTCTGGCCCGCCACCTTCTGCCCGGCGTGCTCCCGCCGGTGATCGTGGCCGCGACGCTCGGCGTGGGCGGCGCGATCATGGCCGAGGCGGCGTTGTCGTTCGTGGGACTGGGGGCGCAACCACCCACGCCGTCGTGGGGAGCGATGGTGGCGGATGGGCGGGATCTGTTGCGCGTGGCTCCCTGGGTGAGCCTCGTTCCCGGGCTCGCGATCGGCCTCACGGTGCTGGGGATCAATCTGCTGGGCGACGGGCTGCGCGACGCGCTGGAGGTGCGTTCGGCATGACGCACGTGACGCTGCATCCCACCAAGGTGAAGGCGTTGCGCGAGTCGCTGCGCCACTTGCGGGCGAGCGAGTTTCCCTGGACGGCCGACACCGTCTATCTGAACAACGCCTCGATCGGTCCGATCCCCGAGCGCACCCGGCGCATTCTCGACGCGTTCAATGCCCGGCGCACGGCGCC
>JBOHST010000099.1:0-7482 GCA_050733375.1 Gemmatimonadales bacterium | reverse complement strand
CGGCCAGCACCTCGGGGGCGATCCGCATACTCACGGCTCTCCGAGCAGGCGTCGCTCGTCGGCGAGGTAGCTAGCGCCACCGTCCGGCGCGATCGCCACGACGACCGCCGGCCTGCCGCGCAGCGCGGCCGCGCGCGCCAGCACCGCCTCCGCCGCGACGAGCGCCGCGCCAGCGGACCAGCCGACCAACAGTCCCCGCTCGCGCGCCAGTTGGCGGACCTTCGCCTCTGCGGCCTCCGTCGCCACGAAGACCGTTTCGTCCACGATCGCCGGGTCGTAGATGCCGGGAACGATCGCCGTCGCCAGGTGCTTCAGCCCTTCGAGGCCGTGCAGCGGGCTCTCCGGCTGGACGGCGACGAGGCGGATGCCCGGGCGCCGTCCTTTCAGGAACCGGCCCGCACCGACGAGCGTCCCGCTCGTCCCCACCCCCGCCACGAGGTGGGTGACCCGGCCGCGGCTGGCGCGCCAGATCTCGGGCCCCGTCGTGCGCTCGTGCGCCCGAGGATTTGCGGGGTTGTTGTACTGGTCGGCGTACCAATAGCGCGCGGGGTCGGCGGCGGCGATTTCCTGGGCGCGGCGGATGGCGCCGTCGCTCCCCTCGAGCGGGTCGGTCTCGATCACCTCGGCGCCGTAGAGGCGGAGCAGGTTGCGGCGTGCCCGCGAGGCGTTGGCCGGCACGCATACGGTCACGCCGATCCCCACCGCCGCGCCGAGCATCGCGTAGGCGACCGCCGTGTTGCCGCTGGAGGAGTCCAGCAGGCGCCGCTCGGGCAGCGTGCCCAGCGCGAGCCCGCTGCGCAGGATCTCTCGCGCGGGGCGGTCTTTCACCGAGCCGCCCGGGTTGAGCCACTCCGCCTTGAGGAGCAACGCGGGCTCGGCAGATGCGAGCTCGTCCGGTGGCTCGAGCGGAATGATCGGGGTGTTCCCGACGAGCCCCCACAACACCGGCTCGCGCCGGCCAGGGGCGGTTGGTACCTCGTTTGTCGCTGCGGCGAGATTGCCCGCCACACACCCTCCTGGAAACGGAAAGCCCACCTCGATGATTAGGGAGGTGGGCCAGTTGCCTTTGCTCTGCTTTGCGACGCCCGTCTACACGGCGCGCATCTCCGCCGAGCTGGTCCCCACCCCCGGCTGGGGAGGGCAACAGCAGCAGGCGCGGCACCCGCACAGCCGAACCGGCGACGAGAGGGAACGATCGCTCATACGATGGTACCTAGCGACGTCTCCGACGGCGGTCAAGGCCTTAGTGGGTCGTCGCGAACTTGAGGTCGGCTGCACCACACGTGGAACAGGCGATCGAATGATGTGGCGGATGCCGTGCTCACCGTCCCCGCCCAAGTGCGGTGAGCCCCCCACGAGGCGTGCCCCCCTAAGTCGCGACCGGCTCGTGGACCGCACCCCACTCGGTCACGAGCTGATCTACTGTGCGCAGCTGGCGGTCCGGGTCCGTCGCGTACCACGCCTTGAAGTACTCGAGCCCAGCGCGGTGCGCCTCTTCGGTGCACGCCTGGAGGCGTCGCTCACCCACACCAGCTCGTAGCCCCGCTGGAACGCGTCCCCAGACGTGTGGCGCGCGCAGCATCGGTGTGAAGCCCGGTGATGTAGATCTGTGCGTCGTGACATCAGGCCGAGCGCTAACGGGGGCATAGCGTCTCAGGTCACGTCAACTTTGATCAGTTCGCCTTCGACGACGACCGCGTAGGTCGGCACGCTCTGCGGCGCGGGCGGACCGACGACCTGCCCTGTCGTCACGTCAAACTCGGCGCCGTGCCACGGACAGGTGACCACCGAGCCGTCCAACTCCCCTTCTCCCAAGGGACCACCGCGATGGGTGCACGAGCCGTGGATCGCGTAGATCGTGCCGTTCACGTTGAACACCGCCACCGGCCGGCCGACCGCATACACCTGCCGGCAGGTACCACGCGGGACGTCGCTCAGTCTCGCGACCTCGATTAGCTCGCCCATTGCGTTATTCGCCTCCGCTGAACTTTACACAACTTGACGACTGGCACGGTGCTGAGGACGAACGCCACAAACGCCCGGCCTTGACTTGGCGACGGGTTTCGTCGTTATTGACGATAGATGGCAAATGTGAGTCGACATGTGAGCGTCGGGCGGGCAAAAGCCTGCCTCTGTAGCGGGGCCCCGTCATCGGGGTCCGGAGCGGGCGTGGGTTTCGCTTAGCGTAATCGGCTTCACGAGTCTCGCGACCGGCCGCGGCCCCGGGTATGAGGGCTGCGGCCGGTTGCGGTTTTTGAGATCCCAGGAAGGGCGAGTTTCAGCACCATGAGCCCTGAGGGCATCCCGGGCCCTGGCCACTGGCTTTCGGTGAGTTGCGGTCTTTGGTAAGTGCGATGGTAGGCTTGACACTTGATCGGGAGGACGTATGGAAGCCCGCGTCACAACGCAATCGCAGACCTTTAAGCTCAGGGAGAGGATGGAAGAGGCGAACATACACCACGGACAGGAGATCAGGGCCGATCTGCCGAACATCAGGGTGGTCGCGCTGGCCGGAACCGGAGAAGGTCAGGCCCTCTTTTGCACCATGGGCCCGATCCGGGTTAGGGAAACTCTGAATCCGGGAGATGAGCGCCGATTGCCGACCGAGGTCACCGTACAGGGCCTGCGAGTTCCCACGTCGGGATCCTATGATCTTCTCAACGCCCTGGTTTGCTCGAACGGTGACGTCCGTCTCGTGGTGGACGACCAGACCAGGGTTGTGCCAGCGCCCAACGGATTCGGCGAAGGTAGCGTGGGCCGAAGTCTGTTGGGGATGACGTGGTCGCGCCTTGCTTCTCCCACGGCGAGGCGCGGACGAACGATCGGAGCTTAAGTGGCGCTCACGCATCGTTTCGCGACCTCAAGGACGTCAAGCAGCTTGCCGCCGCGGTTTCCGAGCGGATCAAAGCAGAGTGCCCCGGCGTGCATTGGAAGGACAGCTGGGCGACAACTGGGCACTTCGACGTGGTGGACGTGGTGGAGTCGGACGACCCCAAGGAAGTGACGCGGGCCGCGATGATCATTCATGCATACGGCCACGCGACCACCGAAACCGCGCTCGCCACGCCCTGGAAAGAGTTTCTCGCGTCGCTCTAACCGGCCTGACCGAGGAGGAACAGGACCGCATCCAGCTGGCCCACGGCGGGAATTACGAGCGGCTCGTCGCGCTCAGGGACAATACGACACGACGAACCTCGTCCAGCTCAACCAGATCGTCCACGTCGGCCAGGGGCGACGTCAGCGCCCAGCGGCGCCAGGGCGCGGGACTTCTCGGACTTGACGTAACGGGTGCGCGCTGTGAAGGCGCCGGTTCCTATGGATGCGTCGTCGCGTGGGAGGGAAGCCTAGGGACGGGACCTCGAGCGCCACCGCCAGGATGGCGAGGACGATGGTGGTGTATGGGGAGCTAGGTCCTAACGAACTCAAGTAGCGGCACGATGTTTGATCGATCTGCCTCGCGTAGAGCGGTGAGATATCGGTTACGGGCCTCTCCCTTCCCATACAAGTCGGCGCTGCCCCAAGAAAAGCGAGGCCGATCCAGGTTGAAAAGGAGAACGTCTGCCATGAGGCGTGCGTGCCTGCCGTTTCCATTGGAGAACGGATGAATCTGAGTGAGCCGGTGGTGCCACCGCGCCGCGACCTCGTCAGTCGGATAGGCCTTGTGCTCCGTCCAGTACTTTACGTCGTCGAGTAGGTTTCTCAGATCCGGCCGAATCTGCTCAACGGCCACGCCAATATTCTTCTCGCTTCTCCGAATCGTCCCTGCCCACGTCCATGTGTTCCCAAACATCTGACGATGGAGCTCCAACACAAAGTCCATCGAAAGGATATCAGCACGCCTATTTGCGAACGCCCACTTCTCGGCCACGAGAATGTTCGCTTGCTCCCACGCGTTGAGAGAACCCTGTGTCACGATGTGCGTAGGCAGTAGCCCCTCCGCCCCATTGGGATCAAGGGGCGTTGTGCCTTCAGGCTGCTCCGACGTCACTCTTCAATTGTTTCCCAAAGGTTACGAGGCCACTCTGATCGCAGCCTGTCTGTCAACTGTTGACCTTGAACCTCAGTCTCGAGATCCGAGACTTCCTGACGCTCAAGGGCCATGTTGTGGGAAGCATGTTTCATCGTTGCCCTCGCTACCGCTCGTGCCTGCTTGTCGAGCAAGGCTCCAAGACTGCTTCTGGGCATGAGTACGTAAACCAGGTCGCAGTCGAGGGCGTCCGCTGCGCGTCGCAGGGACTTGAGGGTTATCGAACCTTCAGCCTCGGCGTGCTCCAAAGCGCTCACGGCTTGACGGGTGAGCCCGAGGCGTTGGCCAAGCTGCGTGGTGCTCATCCTCAGAGCGTCACGCAGCTCGCTGACCCACCCCCGCTTGGGAACGGGAGATGCGCGGATGGACTTTACCATGTCAAGCGATGCGTCCAGTTGGCGTAACTTGAGTTCACGAAGTGACTTGTCCACTCTGTCATCTCCCGTCCGTCATTGACATGTGTCAATATAACGTCAACCAATACATTGTCAAACATTGTTGTACTGACAAGCTAGTACTTGTCACTCAGGAGGATGGACCGGGGTCGAAAGCCTCATACCTCCCCCAGATGTAGGGAAGGCTGCAGCGCTCATTTACACTACCAGGTTGTAACTGCGGTCGCTGAATGGGCGCCAGGTGCCACCTGTCGTAGGATCGCGGGGCGAGCGGTGCGGATGCTCAGCGATGGCTGTCCGAAGGCCCCCCTCGCGGCACGACGCGCCACCGCCGGCCGGGAACGTGCTCCGGCGGCTCGCCCCCACCGTCGGCGACCCCCCGCCGCAGGTATCCCCGCACCGCCAGCACGCTGATGATCGTGAACACGGCCACCGGGCCGCCGGCCAACAGGACGGCGCTCCAGAAATACACGACGTCCATGTCGCCGCCGTGCAGCAGGGAGAGGGCCGCGAGGATCATCGGCCGAGGAACCGCTTCAGGTTGCGCAGATAGTAGGCCAGCGCCACCGCCAGGACGGCGAAGACGATGGTCAGCGCCAGCATGCCGGGTCGCTTCAGCACCACGTACTGGCCGAGCGCCCACAACGAGAAGCCCCCGCAGAACAGGATCGCCGTCGCGATCAGCACCCGATGGAACGGGATCACGGTGCGATCCGCAGGGTTACCAGATCTTCTCCGAGATGGCGGCCAGAATGAAGATCATGGCTAGGGGAAGGGGGATGATGAACAGCATCCTCAAGTTCCAGCGCTCGAACTTGAGGTGCATGAAGAACATCGCCACGAGCAGCGCCTTCCAGACCGCGAGTCCCAGCAACAGCAACAGTTTCACGTTGCGCGAGATCGGCAGCTCGAACGCCAGTCCGAGCTCCGCCGCAGTGAGCACCGCGAGATAGACCCAGATCAGGATGTAGTTGGGGTGCTTATGGGTGGCGGTGTCCATGAGCCCTCAGATCAGGTAGACGATCGTGAACAGGATGATCCACACCAGATCCACGAAGTGCCAGTACAGCCCGACGGTTTCGATGCCGCGGTGGTCCTGTTGCGAGTACTTGCCCGGCAACACGCGCCGGAAGAACAGATACGTCATCGCGATCACGCCGCAGGTGACGTGAAAGCCGTGGAACCCGGTCATTATGTAGAAGGTGGAGCCGTACAACCCCATCGTCGCCTCAGGGAGTGTGCCGTTCGCCACGAGCTCGGCGAGCTCGCTCCCCTCGCGCACGCCGCTGGGCAGCAGGCCGCGATGGATGAGGTGCGAATACTCGTACACCTGGACGCCCACGAACATGGCGCCACCGATGATCGTCAACAGCATCCAGACCCGGAGCATCTTCTGATCGCCATCGGCGATCGCGGCGAACGCCTTGACCATCGATACCGAGGAGCAGATCAGCAGAAACGTGTTGAACGCCGTCACGGGGATGTTCAACACGACGCCGGGTTTCGCCCACTCGCCCAGGGCCCCGAACCGAAGGATCACGTAGGAGCCGATCAGCGCGGTGAAGAACATCACCTCGGATGCCAGGAATACCCACATGCCGAGCTTGAGGTTGTGGGCGTCCACCCCACGTTCCGCCGGGAACGGCGGGCGCATCGCGGATTGGGTAGCGTGCGTCACGACGCGCCTCCGGTCAGGACGGCCGGCTCACGGTCCGCGGGGAGCTTGCGGGTTTGGGGCAGGTAGTCCTCCTCGACGAGCGGTGAGCTGAACTCATACGGACCGCGGTACACCGTGGGGACGTGCTCCCAGTTGCCGTGCGGCGCCGGATTGGGGAGCGTCCATTCGAGCCCGTTGTCCTCCCAGGGGTTCTGCGGCGCCCGCGCGCCCTTTTTCAGGCTGATGATGAAGTTCAGCGCGAAGATCGCCTGCACCGCGAACAGGATGAACGCGCAGATCGAGATGAACGTGTTCATCGGCTGGTACGGCTTGAGGAAGTCGTAGATCGTCGGGTCGTAGATCCGACGCATCATCCCCCCCATCCCCAACGTGTGCATCGGGAAAAACACCAGGTTGTAGAACACGAACGTCAGCCAGAAGTGGATCTTGCCCCACCGCTCGCTCATCAGCCGCCCGAACATTTTCGGGTACCAGTAGGTGATGGCGCCGAACAGGGCGAACAGGCTGCCGCCGAACAGCACGTAATGCAGGTGCGCCACGATGAAGTAGGTATCGTGGATGTGGATGTCGACCGGGGTCGCGGCCATGAAAATCCCGGACAGCCCGCCGATCACGAACATCGCCACGAACGCGACCGCGTTCAACATCGGCACGTGGAACCGGAGGTTCCCGCGCCACATCGTCCCCATCCAATTGAAGGTCTTGATCGCCGACGGTACGGCGATCACCATCGTCGAGATCATGAACGACGAGCCCAGGGTGGGGTTCATACCGCTCATGAACATGTGATGGCCCCACACGATCCAGCCGAGGAATCCGATCGCCACGATCGCGAACACCATGGAGTGATAGCCGAAGACCGGCTTGCGCGAGCCGTTGGCGATGATGTCGGACGCCATGCCCATCGCGGGGAGGATCAGGATGTAGACCTCGGGATGTCCGAAGAACCAGAACAAATGCTGCCACAGGAGCGGCTGTCCACCGGTCGGCGGATTGAAGAAGTGCGTGCCGATGGTCTGATCGAACAGCAGCATGATCGCCGCTCCCGACAAAACCGGGAGCGCGAGCAGGCCGAGGATCGCGGTGATGAACAACGACCAGACCGACAACGGCATCCGGAACCACGTCATCCCCGGTGCGCGGTTGTTGATGATGGTCGTGATGTAGTTGAGTGATCCGAGAATCGACGAGAGGCCGAGCAGCACGATCGACACACACCAGAGCTGCATGCCGAGGCCGGCGCCGGACAGGTCGGGCCGGGCCGACAGCGGCGCGTACATCGTCCAGCCGGCCCGCGCCGCGCCCTCAGGCACGAACAGGCTCGCGAGCATCACGCCGCCGGCGAGGAACGCGAACCAGAACGACGCCATGTTGATGCGCGG
>JBOHST010000098.1:0-5022 GCA_050733375.1 Gemmatimonadales bacterium | reverse complement strand
GCACGGCGGTCCGGATATTGGGCAACGTGACGTACCAGAAGGTCTGCCAGCCGCTGGCGTACAGATCCAGGGACGCTTCCTCCTGGAAGCGGTCCAGTCGCTGCAGCCGGGCGAAGACCTGCGTCACGACCACCGAGATCAGGGCGGTGCCGTGCCCCAGCACCACCGGCCAGCCCGGGATCACCGGGAAACCGCTGGCCGGGCTGAGGCCGATGGCGGTGAAAAAGCTGAGCAGGGCGACGCCGGTGATGATGCCCGGCAGGATGAGCGGCAGCAGCACCAGGCGCTGGAACAGCGTCTTCCCCGGGAACGAGTGCCGGTCGAGCAGGAACGCGCCCGGCACCCCCACCGCGAGGGCGATGATCACGGCCAGCACGGCGAGTTTCACACTCGCCACGACGGCCCCGATCATCCCGCGGTCGTGCCACAGGACGCTGTACCACTGCAGCGTCCCGAGCTGCAGCGGCCAGGCGATGATGCGCGAGTCGTGAAATGAGTACAGCACGACGACGAGCAGTGGCGCGTAAATGAATATGAAGACGGCGCTGCCGCCGACCCACAGGAGGCGGGAGAGCCAGTCTGGGCGGCGTGAGGCGCTCACGCGCGACGCTCCGTGACGACCGTTCCGACGGCGTCGGGCGGCGCCCGGCGCCCCGCCTCGCCCCGGTAGTCGAACCGGCGCTCGAGGACATTGGCGAGGGTGAGTAACACAAGGACGAGCGCCAGCACCACGACCGACATCGCCGCCCCGAGCGGCCAATTGTAGGCCACACCGAACAGACTCACCACCACGTTCGACACCATCAGCGCGCTGTCGGGGCCGCCCAAGAGCTGCGGGGCCACGAAATCCCCCATGCTGAGCACGAAGGCGAACGTGCTGCCGGCGAGCACCCCCGGGAGCGACAACGGGAGGATGACGTGGAAAAAGGTCTGGAACCGGCCGGCATACAGGTCTTGCGACGCCTCCTTGAGGCTCGCGGGGATCGCCTCGAGCACCGCGTAGATCGGTATCAAGGTGAACGGCGTGTAGATGTGGGTCAGCGCGATGATCACCGCCCACTTGCTGTATAGCAGGAACTCGAGCGGCTCGCGGATCAACCCGAGGTGCGTAAGCAGTCCGTTCAGGATCCCTTCCTGCCCCAGCGTGATCTTCCACGCGTAGGCCCGCACCAGGTAGCTCACCCACAGCGGGATGATCACCGCCATGTACATCAGATGCTTGTGGCGCTTGACTTTGAACGCGAGCAGATAGGCGAGCGGAAAAGCCAGTAACAAGGACAGGGCGGTGACGCTGAACGCGATCCTCGCCGAGTACGCGATCGTCGCGGGATAGACGGACGTGCCGAACAGCCGTGCGTAATTCGACAGGGTCCACGCGCAGTCCAGCCCACGACACGGAATCAGGTTGCCGGCGGGCGTGAGGGTGCGGAGTGAGTAGATGAGCAGCATGAGGTAGGGGACGAACAGCAGCACCGTCACCCACCCTACGGGCAGTGCGGCCGCCAACGCGGTGCGCACCCGTGGACGGCCGCGCACACGATCCAGCCAGGTGAGCCGGGTGTCGGGGGCCGGCAGGGTGGGGGCGGTCTCGGGAGGGGTCATGCCGCGAGACAGACCCCGCGTGCCGCGGGCCAGCCGATCCGCACCTGCTGGCCGGGCGCCACGGCCGTCTCGGTCGGGGCTACATGCAGCACCAGCGTGGTCTCACCCGCGAGCCGCAGCCGCAGCCTGGTGAGCGATCCGGCGTAGATCCCTTCCAGGACGGTGCCCACGAGCACGTTGTGCTCCGGCGGCGACTCGCCGTCCCGCAGAATCGCCATCACTTCTGGCCGCACCGACAACCAGACCTGACTGCCGGTGGCGGGGACCGAGCCACCCGCCGGGACGCGGGCATCGATCGCCTGGCCCTCGACGTCGAGCGTGGCGCGGTCGCCCGCGACCGCCCGCACCCGGGCCGAGAGGAGATTGGTTTCGCCGATGAAATCGGCCACGAATACCGTGGCCGGACGATCATAGATCTCCTGGGGTGTGCCGACCTGCTCGATTCTCCCCGCGCGCATCAACGCGATGCGGTTCGACATCGTGAGCGCCTCTTCCTGGTCGTGGGTCACGTATACGAACGTGATGCCGACCTGGGTCTGGAGGTGCTTCAGCTCGAGCTGCATCTCCTTGCGCAGCTTCAGGTCGAGCGCACCGAGCGGTTCGTCGAGCAACAGGACCTTGGGTCGATTGACCAACGCGCGGGCCAAGGCCACACGCTGCTGCTGCCCGCCCGACAGCTGGCGCGGCGCGCGGCGGGCCAGCTGCTCGAGATGCACCATCTCGAGCACCTGTCCGACCCGCTCGGTGATCTCCGCGCCGGCCACGCGACGCATTTTGAGGCCATAGGCGACGTTGTCCCACACGCTCATATGGGGGAACAGCGCGTAATTCTGAAACACGGTGTTGACGTTACGCTTGTTGGGCGGGAGCAGGTGAATCGACTGCCCTTCCATCCAGATCTCGCCGGCCGTGGGCAGGTCGAAGCCGGCGATCATGCGCAGCGTGGTCGTCTTCCCCGAGCCGGAGGCGCCGAGGAGGGTGAGGAACTCCCCGGGCGCGATGGCCAGGGACACGTTGTCCACCGCGACGAAATCGCCGAAGCGCTTCGTCACGGAGCGCAGTTCAACGAGCGCGGCGGACATGGATTAGGGAAAGTCGTGGATGTGGGAGGGGAGGTGCGATCGTGGGAAGTGACGGCCGCTTCCCATACCCACAACCCGCATCCCACATCCGGTTGATCGAGCTACCGGCCCGCCTTGACCTGGTTCCAGACCTCGGTGTATTTGTCGCGGCGCGGGCTCCACTGCCAGAAGTTCACGAGCGTGCCGTAGTCGGCGATGTCCCGCTGGGTCGCCACCTGCTCGGGGGTCATGTAGGTCTGCGCCCCCGGGTTGGCCACGATGTAGTTGGTCATATCGGCCATCAGCTTCTGCGTGAACGGCTGCGCGGTATACTCCAGCCACGCGTACGCGGCATTGAGGTTTTTCGCCCCGCGCGTCATCACCCAGTGGTCGGCCCACGCGGTGGTTCCTTCCTTCGGAATCACTTCGCCGGCCGGGAACCCGGCGGCCCGGAGCTGCGCCGTCATGAGCGGCCAGCCCTCGCCTATCACGATCTCGTGGTTCTGGAACAGCTGGATCATGTCGCCCGCCGTCGCCCAGTATTTGCGAACCTGGGGACGCAGCTGCATGGCGCGCGTGCGCACCTGGGCCAGCTCCTCGTCCGTGAGGTTGTAAAGGCGCGCGCGGTCGGTCGGAGTATCCAGGCCGAGGAACTGCGCGACCATCCACAGCGTGGCAATGTCGTCCTGGAGCGAGACCTTGCCGCGATACTTCGGGTCCCACAGAATCGCCCAGGAGTCGGGCGCCGGTGTGACCTTGGTGGTGTCGTAGATCAGGGGGTTCGGCCCGAACGCCCACGGCACGCCGAGCACCGTGTCGCCGCTCTTCGCCAGCGTCAGGGCGCGGAAGCTCGCCATCAGGTCGGCGTAGCTGGGGACCCGACTGATGTCAACGGGTTGGGCCAGCCCCGCCTGGATGATCTGGGTAATGGCGTCGCTCGACGGGGAAACCAGGTCGATCGTTTCGGAGCCGCCCGCGCGCAGCTTGGCCACCAGTTCGTCGCTCGAGGCCATGTAGGTCGAATTGAGCTTCACTCCGCACTGGTCTTCAAACGGCTTCGCGAAACTCGGGTCGGTGTAGCCTTCCCACACCATGAAGTTCAGCTCGCCGCCAATCGGCTGCGGGCACAGCTGTGCGAGGTAGGTCTTCGCGTCGGCCAAAGCATCGCTGGTCGCCGTGATGGTGATTTTGGTGACCGCCCCGCCTCCCGCGCCACCTTCCTTGCCCGTGCAGCCCGTAGTGAAGGCTGCTCCCGCCATCACGAGCGCGAGACAATCGCGCCAACGTCGGCCGGCCATGGCACGCCTCCTGATGATTTTTGCGCTGCGGTAGATCGAACCGGAAATATGCTACACAGCGCGCGACCTTACGCAATGCCGGGCATCGGCTAGCTTCCAGCCGCCATGGGCGTCATCCGACTCGCGACCGAGATCCCCGGCCCCGGGAGCCGCGCGGTGATCGAGCGGCGGCAACGCGCCGTGCCGCGCGGTGTCCCGCTCGCGGCGCCCATCGCCCTGGCGTCGGCCGAGAACGCGGTGGTCACGGACGTCGACGGCAACCGACTCATCGATTTCGCAGGTGGCATCGGCACGCAGAACACCGGGCATCGCCATCCGGCGGTGGTCGCGGCCGCCAAGGACCAGCTGGATCGCCTGATCCATACATGCTTCCAGGTCGCCGCCTATGAGCCGTACGTGGCGGCCGCCGAGCGACTCAATGCGCTCGCGCCCGGCGCGTTCCCGAAGAAAACGATGTTCGTCAACTCGGGCGTCGAAGCGGTGGAAAACGCGGTCAAGATCGCCCGGTACCACACCAAGCGGCCCGCCGTGTTGTGCTTCGAGCACGCCTTCCATGGCCGCACGCTGCTCGGCATGACGCTGACGTCCAAGGTGATGCCGTACAAGAAGGGATTCGGGCCGTTCGCACCGGAGGTGTATCGGCTGCCGTTCCCATATTGCTATCGATGCGAGCGCGGACGCTCGGACGCCGGCTGCTGCCGCGCCGAACGCGAACGCTTCGAAGCACTCGTCGGCACACACGTAGACCCGGAATCGATCGCGGCAGTGCTGATCGAGCTGCAGCTCGGCGAGGGGGGATTCGTCCCGGCGCCCCCGGAGTTCGTGGCGATGCTCGCCGGATTCTGCCGCGACCACGGGATCGTGTTGATCGACGACGAGATCCAGACCGGCTTCGGCCGCACTGGCCGGTTGTTCGCCGCCGAGCACTACGGCGTGGCCCCCGACCTCATCACCACCGCGAAATCGCTCGCGGGTGGCCTGCCGCTGGGCGCCGTCACCGGGCGCGCCGACATCATGGATGCGGCGCACGTTGGGGGACTGGGCGGCACGTTTGCCGGGAA
>JBOHST010000097.1:0-3924 GCA_050733375.1 Gemmatimonadales bacterium | reverse complement strand
CATGACACGTCGGTCTTCAGCACCCGGTGGCCGACGTGGGATGAACGTCTCGCCTCGGCGGGGGGCGTGGAAATCGCCGTGCAGGTCAACGGCAAGCTGCGCGGCCGGCTGCAAGTGGAGCGCGGGGCCTCGCAGGAGGACGTGCTCTCGAAGGCGCTGGCGGAAGATGGGGTCAAGCGATTCGTGAACGGCGCGCCGATTCGGAAGGTGATCTTCGTCCCCGATCGCCTCATCAATCTCGTCGTCTGATCAGAGCAGCCTGGCGATCACATCGCCGACCACATATCCGATCGCCGCCACGCCCAATCCGACCACGAACATATCGAAGCCGCTTCGGAAAATGCCGCGGCCCGTGAAAAAGCTGCGGGCCGCCCCGACCGCGAAGTGGGAGAGCATCGCGATCGCGAAGGCCGTCCACACCGCGGTACGACCCGTGAGCAGCAGAAACGGCCCCACCGGGATCAGCGCCCCGACCGCCGTCGCGGCGCCGGTGACCCATCCTTCCCGCAGCGGCGTCGCATGCGCGGCGCCGATCTTCAGCTCCTCGCGCACCGCCTCCTCCAGGGCCCGATCGGGATTCTTCATCACCTCGGCGGCCATTTGGCGGGCGCGGTTCGGCTCGATCCCCTTCGCCTCGTAGAGAATCGCCATCTCCTCCGCCTCGATCTCCGGCATCAGCCGGATCTCCTCCCGCTCCATCGCGATTTCGTGGGCGTACACCTCCTGCTCGCTCTTGGCGGCGAGATAGCCGGAGGCGCCCATCGAGAGGGCGTCCGCGATCATCCCGGCGACCCCGGAGATCAGCACCACGTGCGCGGACACGCTCGCCCCGATCATCCCGGCCACGAGCCCGAAGTTCGCCGTCAGGCCGTCGTTGAAGCCGTACACCACGTTGCGCAGGAACCCGCCGGACCCCGTCTGGTGCCATGGCTCCGCGCTCGCGCCCGACAACCCGGCCAGCGTGCCGGCGTGTTCCGCCGACTCTTTGGCCAGCGTGAGGGACACGGCGCGGGCGGCTTCCCCGCGCGACTCGCGGTGCAGGTCGATGTAGCCCTTCACCTCCCGCCCCTCCTCGCGCAACAACAGCGGCAGGAGGTAGCGCGGGCCCAGCCGCCGCCCCAGCCACGCCATGGCGCGGGCATTGAGTGAAGGCGGCGGGCCCTCCGCCGGCACGGGGTGGCCGCTCTCCCCCAGCAGCTTGGCCCACAATTCGGTATGACGCCGCTCCACGTCGGCAAGGCGCGCATAGGTCGCCCGCTTTTTCGGATCGGGCTCCTCACCAGCCAGCACGCCATAGAGGAAGGCGGCGTCGGACTCGTCCTGGTAATGGTGCAGCCAGGTCTTGATTTCGGTTTGCGGCATGAGAGGAAGATAGGGCGTGGCGTTCTAACTTCCTAGATGGCAACTAGTTGAGTGAGTCGTACGTAGAGTGAGTGAGGTGTGAGTAGTGCGTTGTATTATCCGGTGCCGGGACGAGCACACGGCTACGATGGGCGCCATCGTAGCCGTTTCCTCGACTCATAAGCGTCAAAAACAACTCACAACGCACTACGCACTTTTTCCGGCTGCGACCTTCCCCGGACGACCCGCATCTTAGAATGCAACCGATGACGCTCTCTCTGACCGTCCCCGACATCCTGGTAGCGCGCGCCAAGGCCGGAGACCTGGAGGCCCTCGAAGCGCTGTATCGTGCTTTCGAGACACCGGTCTACAACCTGGCACGGCGCATTTGCCGCAGCCCGGAGGACGCCGAGGACGTGGTGCAGGAGACCTTCCTCGAGGTGGTGAAGAGCATCCGGGGGTATCGCGGGGAGGGGCACCTGTGGGGGTGGGTACGGCGCATCGCGGCGTCGAAGGCGCTGATGCGGCTGCGCCGCGAGAAGCTGCGGGTGACCGACGAGCTGCTGGACGAGGCGACCGGAGCGCCGCCCGCCAGTGTCGGCGCGCGCATCGACCTCGAACGGGCGTTCGAGCAGCTCTCCGAGACATCGCGCGCGGTGGTGTGGCTGCACGACGTCGAGGGGTTCACCCACGAGGAGATCGCGGAGCAGATGGGCAAGACGGTGAGTTTTTCCAAATCGCAGCTGGCGCGCGCGCACACGCGCTTGCGCCGGATGCTGGCAGTGGAGCCGGAGGACCGATGATGCATTGCACGATGGAAGATCTGCTGGCGCTGCGCGACGGCGAGGGCTCGGTATGGGCGCGCCGGCACCGGGAAGAGTGCGCGGCCTGCCGCGCCGAGCTCGAGGCGGTGTACCAGCGCGTGGCGCAGCTGAAGGCGCTGCCGGCGCTGCGGCCGGCGCGCGATCGCTGGCCGGCGGTGCGGGACGTGGTGTGGGCCGAGCGCGCGCGACGCCGGCGCCGCTGGACCGGATTCGGCTTCGCCGCCGCGGCGGCGTTGATGGGGCTGATGGTGGTCGCGCCCACGATCGGCGACAAGACGAACGCCGAGGATCTCGCGCAGGCGAAGCAGCAGTCGGCGCAGCTCGAATCGACCCTGGAGGCGTACGATCCCGAGGGTCGCGTGATGAGCGGTCGGGAGGCGGAGATGTCCGCCCGGCTGGAGGACCAGATCGCCCTGCTGGACGGGCGGCTGATACAAGTGGATGCCACATCGGCGCAGGAGGCGCTGCTCGTGGATCTCTGGCGCCAGCGCGTGGACCTGATGCAGCAGCTCGTGCAGGTGCGCGCCACCCGTGCCAAATACGTGGGCCTGTGACGGCCCCTAGAGAGGAACAGCAACCATGAATCGCAAGTGGCTACTCGGTGCGTTGGCCGTCGCCCTGGTTCTGCCGGCCGCGCTGGCCGCACAGGACGCGCCCGCCCCCCGTGCGCGGCGCACCCCCCGGGCGGAGAATCGGGCGTTCTCTTTCACGTTCGGCGATAACCGGGGACGGATCGGGGTCGTCGTCAATACCACGAAGAACACGGAGACCGACCGGTACGGCGCCAAGATCGACGCCATCACACCTGGTGGGCCGGCGGAGGGAGCGGGGATCAAAGCGGGGGATATCATCACCAGGTTCAACGGCACATCACTCGCTGGTGTGTCCGCTCAGGATGGGGACGATTCCGGGCCGGGGATGCGGCTCGTCGAGCTGGCGCACCGGCTCGAGCCGGGGGACACGGTGCGGGTCGAGTATCGCCGTGGCTCCGACACCAAGACTGCCACCCTCGTAGCGGCAGACCTGAGCGGTCACGCGTGGACCGGTGTGATGCCGCGCATGGCTACTCCTTCTTTACCGCGATACGAAATGGGCGAGTTCGGTCCGCTGCAGCTGCTGGGCGAGGGTAACAGTTTCGCCTTCTGCTTCGGCGACTCGTGGTGCGATCTCGACCTCGTCACGTTGAACGCGGATCTGGGCGAGTACTTCGGGACGCGCGTGGGACTCCTGGTCGTCAAGGCGCCGGCCGACGTGGCGTTGCCGCTCAAGAGCGGCGATGTGATCCTCTCGATCGGCGGGCGCAAGCCGACGTCGCCGGCGCACGCGATGCGCATCCTGCGGTCCTACGATACCGGTGAAGCGGTGTCGATCGAGATCATGCGTCACGAGCGGCGCCAGACGCTCTCGTGGAAGGTGCCGGAGGCGTCCGAGCGGAATTGGCAGCGGCCCAAGAGCCGGAGCCGGGAACGGGGACAGCCGACCTTCTGGATGGCACCCCGGCCCGGATCGCGGATGAAAGTGCGAGTCTCGGTAATCTAGCAGGTTGTTGGATTTTAGAGTGCAGGGTGGCCGAGTGGGGGCGGGCGTTGGACGCCGGGACGCGGGGGCGCACGGCGGGACACTGAGCACTCGGATCCGTCCGTGCTCCTGTGGCTTGTCCCCGCCCGAGCGCCCCCGCGTCCAACGCGTCCGAGCCCGCCCCCACTCGGCCACTGCCCTCACCCCAACTCACCTTTTCAGCATCCTACTAGACGACTAA
>JBOHST010000096.1:0-3892 GCA_050733375.1 Gemmatimonadales bacterium | reverse complement strand
GCAGGTGGGGAGCGAACGGGCGGTGAGCGCGCTCGATTCGATCCTGCACACGACGACCGATCCCGAGTTGCAGGAAAAGGCGATTTTCGCGCTGTCGCAGATCCGCGGCGCGCGCTCCGGGCAGATGCTGCGCGATTTCGCCGAGCGGAGCGACGGCTCGGCCGACGCCCGACAACACGCGATCTTCTGGCTCGGGCAACAGCGTTCCGCGGAGAACGCGGCGTTCCTGCGCGGGCTCTACGCCCGCCTGTCGGATGAGGATCTGAAGGAAAAGGTGATCTTCTCCCTGAGCCAGATGGGGTCGGCGGAAAACGCACGCTGGATGCTCGACCTGGCGCAGAATGAGCGCGAGCCGGTCGAGATGCGCAAGAGGGCCCTGTTCTGGGCCGGCCAGACCGGCGCCGCGCTCGGCGATCTCACCGCGCTCTATAACCGCACCAACAACGAGGAGATCAAGGAACATCTCATTTTCGTCTACTCGCAACGGCGTGAGGGCGAGGCGGTAGAGAAGCTCATCGACATCGCCCAACACGACCCCAACCGCGAGCTGCGGAAGAAGGCTGTGTTCTGGCTCGGCCAATCGCGCGACCCACGCGCGCGCCAGGCGTTGCTCGACATCATCAACCAATGACGACCCGGTCGGCGGTAACGGCGGCGCTGCTCGTGGCGGCGGTGCGCCCGTGCGACGGGCAGTCGCTCGCCGCGCGCGTGGCCGCCACGCCCGACGGCACGGTCCGGTTCGCCTACGCCGCACGGCCGGGCGTGTCGGGCAATGGTCGCAACGTCATTCAGTGGGACTGCGGCCGCGGCAATTGTCGCCAGCAGGTGGAGGGAAGTTTCTCCGACGTCTCGGACGGAGAGTGGCGGGGTGTGTGTGATTCGGGACCGGCGACCACGCGGGAGTCCTTTAGGGTGCGCATCGAAGTCCGCATGCAACGCGGCGCGGCGTCGAGCCTCCGCGTCGCCGTCGGAGGCACCTGGGTCAACCGTCCCGACGTGACCGATCTGGGGACCGTATCGGCGCCGGAGGCGGCGCGCTACCTCCTGTCGCTGGCGCGCCGATCGGCAGGCGATGCGGGCGGCCGGGCGATCTTCGCGGCCACCCTGGCCGACAGCTCCTACGTGACGTCTGAGTTGTTGCGCATCGCCCGGGATGAGGACATGCCGACGGAGACACGACGGCAGGCGGTGTTCTGGGTCGCCCAGGCCGCCGAGGTCGCGGCCACCCGCGGACTCGATTCCCTCGTCGACGAGGACACGATCGACCGGGAAGTGCGCGAGCAGGCGGTGTTCGCGCTGTCCCAGCGACCCCGTGACGAAGGCGTCCCGGCGCTGCTCCGCATCGCGCGCGCACACCACGACCCGATGCTCCGCCGCCGAGCCATCTTCTGGCTCGGCCAATCGAATGACCCGCGTGCCCTCGCCCTGTTTGAAGAACTACTGACCAGACCCTGACGGCGCCGGCCCTCATCCCTCCCGGGCTTTCTCCGCATCGTTAGGGGAAGCTCTTCAGGGCGCGCCATGTCTCTCGTCCCGGTTCTGTTCCAGGCACTCGCGACGCATGCCCCGGTGGATTCCGATATTCGACAGCGAACCCGGACGGATCCTCCGTCGCCTGGGCCGGCGCGACGACAACCTGCAGAGCGACATGCTCTACGTCGACTTTGACAGCTACCACGACCGGCGTTTGATTTCGCCGTGAACCCCGCCGGCGTGAAGCTCGACGACATCACCAGCAATGACTTTTTTCTGGGCGATCGTTCCTGGGAGCCGGTCTGGGACGTGGCCACGGTCGTGGATTCGCTCGGCTGGGTGGCGGAGATGCGGATCCCGTTCTCACAGCTGCGCTTCCCGCAGCAGCGCGACCAGCTCTGGGGGGTGCAGGTCTTCCGCTGGGTGCTGCGCAAAGGCGAGATGAGCCAGCTCGTCCCCAAGATCGAAACCGGCGACGCCTCGATCAACCCCGACTTCGGCCAGGTGGAGCAGGACCCCGCGTTGGTGAACCTCTCGGCGTTCGAGCAGTTTCTCGAGGAGCGCCGGCCTTTCTTTGTCGAAGGCGCGTCGATCTTCGACTTTGGTGGCACCGGACCCTACATCGGATTCGGCGGCACCCCCCGGTACTTCTATTCGCGCCGCGTCGGCCGCGCCCCCGGCGTAGACCCCGGCGTGCCCGACGGCGGCTACGCCGACGTACCGGTGAGCTTTACGATTCTCGGCGCGGCGAAACTGACGGGTAAGACCGCCGGCGGATGGTCGCTCGGCGTGCTCGATGGCGTCACGGGGCGCGAGACCGCCCGGCTCGACCAATGTGCTGCTCGTAAAGCTGAATTACTGGCTGAGCCTGTGAGCCGTATATTGCGACGCTTCCGCCTCGGGATCACCGATGCAGCTTGCGACGCGCCGCGTCTATACGGGACGGGTTCTCAGCCTCGATGTGGACACCGTACGGTTCCCCGATGGCTCCGAGGGAGAGCTCGAGATCATTCGCCATTCGGGCGCTGCCGCGGTCGTCCCGTTGGCGTCGGCCCCGGCGGGCGCCGACCCGGTGGTCTTGATGCTGCGACAATACCGGTATGCCGCCGGCGGTCCGCTGTGGGAGATCCCGGCGGGGCGCCTCGACCCCGGTGAGGCACCCGAGGCATGTGCGCGGCGGGAGCTGCGGGAGGAAGCGGGCATCGAAGCGGGTCGCCTCGAACGGTTGACGACGATCTGGACGACGCCGGGGTTCACGGACGAGGCCATTCACCTGTTTTTGGCGACGGACCTAAAGGCCGTGGAGCACGCCCGAGAACCGGACGAATTCATCGAGGTCGTCCCGCGCCCGCTCTCGATGGTACTGGCGGGGATTCGCGACGGGGACATTCGCGACGGAAAGACAGTCTCGGCCATCCTTTATATGGCGGGGTTCATACTCGGGATGTAACGACGCAGTGTCCGCCCCAGAGGACGGTGAGGCGAGCCGGAGGCGGTCTGTAACCCGTTTGTAAATGAAGTCTTACCAATAGGTCACCGCCGGTACACTTCGTGCCGTGACATTGGGCGGAGGAGGAGGACCGATGCAGGCAGTGCTCAAGGGGACCGTCACACCAAATCCGTCGGCGCGGGCGCTCGAGCGTCAGGCGCTGCACGAATTGGACGATGCCCAGGTAGTGCAGCGGCACCTCGCCGCCGACGGGCAAGCCTTCGGGACACTGGTGGACCGTTACCAGGGTCGCCTGCTGAACTTCGTAAATCGGACCATCGGCGACCGGGAGCGCGCCGAAGACCTGGTGCAGGAGGTCTTCGTCCGGGTGTTCCGTCACCTGCACCGTTTCGACCAGACAAAGAAATTCTCCACCTGGATCTACACGATCGCTTCGAACCTCGCGAAAAACGAGCTGCGCAACCGCAGCCGCAATCCGTTGGTGTTTTTCCAGACGATTAAGCGCAACTGGGAGGCGGACCATCGCCCGCTGCAGTTCGAGGACACGAGCGCCCGCCCTGACGATCTGTATCGCAAGCGCTTCCTGAAGGACGCGGTGGAGCAGTGCGTGCGCCAGTTGCCGGAGCATCACCGTGTCGTATTCGTGCTGCGGGAGCTCGAAGGGAAAAGCTACGAGGAAATCGCGGAGATCACGGGCTGCAACCTCGGAACGGTGAAGAGCCGCCTGAATCGAGCCCGGAACAGCTTCGCCCAGCTGATCGAACCCCTGGTCCGGTAGGCCTGGAACCCGATTGTCGTCACCGGGTACGACCCAGCCTCAATGACCTGTCAGGAATTCCTCACCCGCTACACGGATTTCCGTGACGGACTCGTCACCGCTCCGCGCGAGGCGCGGCGCTTCGCGCGTCACCTCAGGGTGTGCGCGTCCTGTCGCCGCTACGATGCCGCCCTGCATCACGGGGTGGGCGC
>JBOHST010000095.1:0-4536 GCA_050733375.1 Gemmatimonadales bacterium | reverse complement strand
GCTGCTGCCGGTGCGGAACGTGCTCGAGGGAGTGCCGGGCGAGGACTTCTACGCCCCCGGATCGATTTTTCGTATCCAGATCGATCAGAGCCAACGCATCGCCCGCGGCATGCCGGCCCAAACAGCTGTGTGGTTCGAGGCCAGCCCGGCGTTCGACGTGCTCGACTCGACGCAGGTGCGCGTGGTGGCGCGCTACCCCGACGATCCCGAAGATGTGTTGCTGTCGGGGTGGGTGCGTCACCCGGAGCGCGTTGCGGGGCGCGCGGCCCTGGTTGAGGTCCGGATCGGTGCCGGCCGCGTGGTGTTATTCGGTTTCCGCCCGCAGTACCGCGGCCAAAGCCTGGCCACTTATCCCTTGCTGTTCAATAGCTTGCAACTGCCCTAGTTCTGTGTGATATGCCGTCTTGTACGGCCGGGGGTGGTTCCCTATCGTGTACCCCCCTATGCGGTTACGACGACTAGTCGGCGTGTTCGTGCTTGGGGCCGCACTCGGATCGAGTCGCGGCCTTTTTGCACAGGATCGGGAGGAGCAACCCCTCGTTCTGGAGCCACCGGCGCGACTCGAAGCGGCGGCGGACCAAAGCAGGGTGTCGCTGGCGCCGATCGAACTCCGCTTCATGCGCCGGCGGCCGTTCGAGTTCACGCGGCCGAGTGCCGTGAAGGCGCTGTACGTAAATGCCTGGGCCTTCGCCTCGAGCAGGCTGTGGCAGTTGGTACGGCTCGCCGATTCGACCGAGGTGAATGCCTTGGTCGTCGACGTGAAGGACGATACCGGGTGCCTGCTGTACCGCTCAACGGTGCCCACGGCCCGGGCGATCGGCGCCGACGCGTGCGCCCGGACCGCGGACGTGCACGCCCGACTTGACACGTTGCACGCACACGGCATCTACGCGATTGCGCGCATCGTGGTCGCCAAGGATCCGCTCCTGGCCGAGGGGAGGCCGGCATGGTCGGTGCGGGAGGTGAGCGGCGGTCTGTGGCGCGACCGCATCGGGAGCGCGTGGGTCGACGCCTATAACGACTCGGTGTGGGTGTATGCCGCCGAAGTGGCCCGCGAAGCAGTGGAGCTCGGATTCCAGGAGGTCCAGTTCGATTACGTTCGCTTTCCAGACGAGCCGCGCGCGCGCATGGTGCGGGCCGTGTTCCCGTCCCGCCGGAAGGGCGAGCGGCCCCGCGAGGCCGTGCGCCGCCAGGTGCAGCTGCTGACCGGTCTGGTGAAGCAGTTCGGCGTACCCGTGACGTTCGATGTGTTCGGTCTCACGACTACGATTACCGGGGACTTGGGTGTGGGCCAGGTGTGGGAGGACTTCGTGGATGTGGCCGACGTCGTGCTCCCTATGGTGTATCCGAGCCACTATGCTCGCGGGTCGTTCGGCTTCAGGAAGCCCAACGCTCATCCGTACAACGTGGTGCGACGGGCGCTCACCGACGCCTTAGCGCGCACCCGCGGGCCCAATGCGGCGCAAATCCGCCCCTACCTCCAGGCATTCACGCTGGGCCGGCGGCTGCCCCGCTACACCGCTTTCGAGATTCGCGAGCAGATTCGGGCCGCCAATGACTTGGGGATCGAGTCCTGGGTGTTGTGGAACCCTCGCAGCGTCTACCACAGATCCGCCTTGCCCCCGTATCCTTCCGTTATGGCTCGCGTCGCCGCCACGGGCGGCGAGTAAACCCATCCCGGAGGACCTGGTTCATGAAGCGTGCGGTCGGCTGTCTCGTCACGCTCGCGGCACTCGCCTGCTCCATCGACAGCGGGACCGCTCCCACCATCGACGTCATATCCACCGCCGAGAAGGCCGCCGTGCAACAGGCGCTGGCCCAGTCGTTCGGCAGTGACAGCCTCTATGCCTTGCTGTCGGGGTTCGTGGTGCCGTTCATCGACCAGGCGACCCCGTTCGGCAATGCGCCGGGGGACACGACGAAGATCGCGGCCTTTCAGCTCGACGCGGCCGCGGGCTCGATCACGGCCGGGGTATTCGGCGTGCTCGCCTGGCGGGGCTATCGCTCGGCGAGCGAGACGGTGGATTCGGTGTTTCTGGTTGTCGGCGCCGGCACGGCCCTGCCGCTCGACGATTCCCTCAGTGAGACCTTCGCGGTGAATCTGCTGGGAGCGGGAACCGCCTGGGTGATTGCCGAGGCACCGGATTCCAGCGTTCAGACCTGGCTGGCGCGCACCGGAGCGTTGCACATCGCGAACGCGACGTTCGGCGCGTCCTCGACCGTGGATCTAGGGGGTGGGTTCAGTATCACTCGCGCCCGCGGAACGATCGTCGGAGACTATCACCTCAGCGCGAAGCTGGTGCCGGATTCCTCTACGACGGTGACCGCCGCGCAGGCGTTTGCGAGCGGCGTGCATGGCGTGCACCTGGTCGTGGCGGGCCCCTTGCCGTGATCAGCTGGCCGGGGCGAGTATCATCCCCGGCTCCCATTCGGTGATGTAGCCGGAGATGGCCGAGGCCGCCACGGTATACGGGTTGGCGAGGTACAGGCGGCCGGGCCCCGAGCGACCCGGAAAGTTCCGGTTGATGGCGCTGATCGTCACCTCATCCTTGGTACGCGACACACCCGGTCCGGCATTGATGCATGCCCCGCAGGACGGTTCCAGGAATGTCGCGCCGACCTGCCGGAAGATCTCGAGGTAGCCGCGTTCTTCGCAGTAGCGCTTCACGTCTTGTGACCCGCATTGAATGAAGAACCGCACGCCCGGAGCCACTCGCTCACCGCGCCCCGCTGCTTCCCGGAGCACGCGGGCGTACATGTCCATGTCTTCCTTCTTTCCAGCGGTGCAGGAGCCGGCGTAGGCGATCTCGACCTTCACACGGTCCGGCAGCTCACCGATGGAGATGCCGTTGCCCGGGTCGCCCGGCAGCGCGACCATCGGCTGGGTCACTGTCGCATCGATCTCGATCACTTCGCAGTACTCGGCGCCCGGGTCGCTCGCGAGATCGGCGCACGTCCGCTCCGCGTCGGCGCGGGACATCTTGCGGTAGTCCATCAGGTATTCGGCCGTCTTGGCGTCCGGCGCCACGTAGCCCGTGAAGCCGCCGACCTCGGCGGTCATGTTGGTCATCGTCGCGCGCTCGTCGACCGAGAGCGCCTCCACTGTTTCCCCGCAGTATTCCACCAGCTTGCCGATGGCCTTACCGCTCTTCACGTACGGGTGGCGCAGGATCTCGAGCATGAAATCCTTCGCCGTCACGTTGTCCGGCTTGGCGCCGCGGATTACGACCTTGACCGTCTCGGGAACGGTGACGCGGACGTCCCGGGTGATCCAGGAGTTGAAGATCGCCGTCGTGCCGACACCGAAGGCCACGCACCCGACCGCGCCGGCATGCGGCGTGTGCGAGTCCGAGCCGATGATCACCTGTCCGGGGAGGGCGTGGGACTCAAGGATCTTTGAGTGGCAGATCGCCTCGGAGCCATGGTGACCCAGCCGCAGCTCGCCGTACAGCTTGATCCCCTGCTTCTCGGCAAACACCCGTTGCTTCACTTCGAGCTGGTTGGCGACCTCGAGCAGCCCCTCCTTGACCCGTTCCGGGGTCATCGCCTCACCCAGGAAGGTCAGATGGTCGCGGAAGAACAACACCGAGGCGGGATCGTTGACCCGTTCCTGCTCTCCGACCAGCTGCTCGAAAAAGATCGCCGCCATCGGGGTGACGTATTCGTGGCTGAAGCGGATGTCGGTCGTCACGAACCCTTCGTCCCCGGGGCGCACGGCAGGGACACCGGTCTTGCCCCGAGATGGATCCACCACCCAGTGACGCGCCAGGATCTTCTCACCCAGCGTCATCGGCCGTTTCGGGGTCGGCGGCGGCGTGAGGACCACCTGCCCCTGCAACCGGGCGACGTTGTAGTTGAACAGCCCGCCGTACCCGATGATCCCGCGGGTGATCTCGCCTTCCCCCGCGGTGAACGCCGACAACGGGATCTCCTCACCGCGGCGCACCTTGTCGATGATGGAGAAGTCTGTGGTGGCCAGGACGCCGAGGTTCTGGCAGTTCTCGCGGTAGATGCGTTCGATGCTTTCGGCCACCACCAGCTTGATCCCGGCGCACATCTCCGCGTACGGCGACTGCTCTCGCGACGACCCTTTCCCGCGCCGGTGCCCGCTCACGGACGCGACGAACCCGCCCCGCTTCACCGCGCCGCGCTCGATTGGAAATTCCTCCGCGCATTTCAAGCCGAGATAGGGGAATTCTCCCAGCGTTTCGTCATAGTAGTAGCAGATGTAGGCCGGAGTGATTTCATCGGTCGAAATGTTGTCTCGGAGCTTGATCGTCGGATCCCAGTCGAGGTCTTCACCCGCGAGCTGGCGGCGAACGAGCGCGGCGTCGGTCGCGAGAAACAGCAGACGCCCCTGGAACCGCACGCGATCGGGAAGCCGGAACACCTGACGGGACTGAAGCGCGTCGATCATGGAGAAAAGATCGCCCCTTGCTTGGGGGCGAACAAGCGCATTTCCTTCCCTGCTCATGTTCCTCCCACTCATGCTGTTGCAGAGCACTGCCGCCGCGATGACGCTGACCGGCACGTTCC
>JBOHST010000094.1:0-4123 GCA_050733375.1 Gemmatimonadales bacterium | reverse complement strand
CAGCCGTCCTGCTCGCTGGCTGCCGCCCGGCCCAGGCTCCAGCCGAGGGCCACCGCGTCGCGGTCAACGGCATGCAGATGTACTACGAGGTTTCCGGTGCCGGCGATCCGTTGATCGTGCTGCATGGCGCCTACATGAACATCCCATCCATGGGCGCCATCATCCCCAGGCTCGCGGCCACCCACAGGGTCTACGCCCTCGAATTGCAGGGCCACGGCCGCACCACCGACATCGACCGGCCCATCACGTATCCCAACCTGGCGGACGACGTGGCGGCCTTCATGGAAGCCGTGGGCCTCCAGAAGGCCGACGTGTTCGGCTATTCCATGGGCGCCGTCGCCGGGCTGCAGCTCGCCATCCGCCACCCGGCACAGGTGAACAAGCTCGTTATGGCGTCCGGCGGCTACGATGCCCGCGGCTGGCAGCCGGCGTTCACCGCCTTCATCCCGCAAATGACGGTCGAGATGTTCGTCGCGATGCCGTTCGCCGCGGAGTATCGCAAGCTCGCCGCCAATCCCGACGGGTTTCCCGCCCTGGTGGCGAAGCTGATCGCGTTGGAGAAGGAGCCGATGGCGTGGGAAGCGGAGGTGCGGACGATGAAGACGCCCATCCTCATCATCACCGGCGATGCCGACGTGGCGACGCTCGAGCATTCGGTCGCGCTGTTCCGGCTCCAGGGCGGCGGCGGCATGGGCGATATGGGCCAACCGCTGGCGGCCTCGCGGCTCGCCGTGCTGCCGGCCACGTCACACACCGCCGTCATCACCCAGCCCGACCTGCTGCTGGCCTTTATCGAGCCGTTCTTGAAGGGCGAGACGCCGAAGGGGTTCTTCGAGGATTCCAGCGCTCGATGATCACGCACTAGTGCCCCTCCTGGGATCGACGCCGAAGCGCTAGCGAGGCGCCAAGAGACGGGAGGGGATGCGCCGTCGAGCACCTGAGGTTGGGGAAAACACGAAAGGCCGGGCAGAGCCCGGCCTTCGAGTGCGGCGAAACGGAACCGCGGAGATCCCGCAAGTAGCAGAAACTTCTATGGTCGCCGTCCCATGCGCAAGGGTGCGGTCCGTGCCGGCGGCGGGATTCGAACCCACAAGGACTTTCGTCCAGAGGCGTCGGAAACCCACCGCGGCGGGCGAGTGCCCGCCAGTCCTCAGGATCGTCGGGCTGCGCGGAGAGCAGGTCGAGCCAGTCCGCGTCCTCCGTCTCCAACAGCTCTTCCCACACGCCGCAGCGCCCCAGACCCCGCTGCTCGCGACGGGTCATAGGCCACAAGGTGAGATAGCTGGCCCGACCGGCCGGGGATTCCGAGACGTGCCGCATCAGCAGCAGGTTCGCCGATCCGGCGAGCAGGAACTGCCCGGGCCGTCGCCGCCGGTCGATCGCCCGCTTCACGGCCCGCAGCAGATCGGGCTCGCGCTGCACCTCATCGAGGGCGACGGGCTGGGCGCCGCCCACCAGCAACTCCGGATCGCGGCGCGCCGTGTCCATCACGTCGAGATCGTCGAGCGTCCAGTAGCGCCGGCCTTCAGACGCGAGCCGCTGCACCAGGGTGCTCTTGCCCGTCTGGCGCGCACCCGTGACCGCCACGGCCGGCATGACGTGCAGGCGGTCGGCGAGACTGCGCGACACGAGCCGGGGCAGGAACGCGTCGGTCACGGTGTGAGTGATAAATCATTCACGATGTGAATTGTCGTCACCGCCCGCCGCGGTGGTGGCCGTCACACCTCCTCAGCCAGCCGGCGAGTCTCAGGGAGGCGGCGAGGGCCAAGGTGTCAGTTTTAGCGCAACCAGGTGGCCTAACTCAAAACTCCACAATAGCATAGCTAAACCTAGCTACTATTATTGTACCATGTGCGATACATTATAGTACTAGTAAGAAGCTATTATAGTACTATATAGTTACAAGTCATTGCTAAAAGGATACAGAACACATGGGCTTCGAAGGTGTTGAGAGGATCGACACTGCCCTCAGGCTTGTTGGCGAATTGCTGGAAGCGCGTGGGGTCCGACTTCATATCGTGGTGATCGGCGGTGCAGCGGTGAACCTGCTCGGCTTCGTTTCCCGTGCCACCACGGATGTGGACATCCTGGCGTTCGGGCAAGCAAACCCGCATGGCCCACCACGACTCTCACCGCCCGAGGAACCGCTCCCACGTGTCTTGATCGATGCCGCGAGGGCGGTGGCAACAGACCTGAATCTCGGTCCGAACTGGCTCAATGCTGGTCCGGCTGCCCAATGGCGGCCCGGCCTCCCTCCGGGGCTCGAGACCCGAGTGCATTGGAGAGAGTACGGTGGACTCGTTGTCGGGTTGGTGGACCGGTACGACCTGATCTTCTTCAAGTTGTACGCCGCCGTGGACGACACCGGCCCTGAAAGCGTGCATTTCCAGGACCTGCTGGCCCTCACACCGACGAATGAAGAGCTCATCGAGGCGAGCCGCTGGGTACGGCAACAGGATCCCTCACCAGTTGTTGCAGATACCATCACACGAGTAATCAACCATGCACGCGACCTCCGTGACGGACCTCGGTAACGAAGTCAAAGAGGCCACCTTGAAGTACCTGTGGCGCCAGTGGCATACGATCGGCGCCACAGCTACAGGCTCGGGGCAGGCCAATGCGATTGTTGACCCGGAGGCGCTGATCCTGACCTCGCTGTGGATGCTCGACTTTGAGAAGCGTTTGGTCGATGTCGCCACTTCCTGGGTGAAGATCAACTCATCGCTGCTGAGCATCCAGCGACTGCGGAACTTGCGTGACGAGTTCCCGAAGGTAGTGTCAGAGCGGCTATCCGCACTCGCGATCGTCGGCATGGAAGATGCCAAAGACCTGAGATGGAAGTCCCTTCGCAAGCGTCAAGTCCATGCCCTTGGCGCCCGTGACAACAGAGTCCGGGCGGTCGAGGTAGGATCCCCTTCGTGGGCGACGCTGTTCCTGCAACTCAGGCGGGGTATCGGTGTCGGAGCAAAGGCTGATGTCCTCACCTTCCTGATTGGGACGAGCGGCCACCAAGGCGATTGGTCGAGCGTAGCGATGATCGCCGAAGGGACCAGGTACACACCGGCTGCCGTCCGGCGAGTAGCCGACGACCTCGCCGCTGCGCAGTTCATCCGAGTGCCCTCAACTGCCGACAGCGACCGCGCCGTCCAGCGAATGTACAATGCCGATCCAAAAGCGTGGGCTCAGCTCTTGCGGATCGGCGTCGCGCAGACTGGCTGGGGCTATTGGCGCGAGCGGTTCGTTTTCATCATCGACCTATTGACTTGGATTCACGGCTTTTCTGAACGCGAGGTCAGCGCCTATGCCCGCGACGTCGAGGCACGTGAGCTGCTAACCAAGCACAACGCGGCGTTCTTGCGAGATCGAGTAGTTGATCCGATCGACTTCTCGGGAGCCGACCTCGGTATGACTTATCTCGAGACAGTAACACGCGCTCTCATTAGCTGGCTTACCAATCGCGGGTAGGAGAACAATCAGTCGGACTCACGAGTCAGAAGGAACTCCTGCCATCTCGAGAAATCCGCACAATCCGTTCTTGGCCGATTCCATTTATCCCCAGTGGTCAACCTGTCTCCCGAGAGCACGAATGGCGCAAGGCGCCTTATGAGGTAACGTGGCGTCGAATACGAGGTGAGAAACGGTAACGGCAAGCGGCAGAGAGCCGGGAATTTTGCTACGCTGCCATGCGGCGCTGCCCCTACGAGCGTGGCGCCCGACGTCTCACCCGCCTGCGCTTCACGTCCCCTTGACCCTCCTCACCCCAGCACTCGAGAAACGCCGTCACGAACCGGCGCTCCGCGGCGGGCTCCACGGTGAGCGGGGCCAGCGCCAGCGCGACCGTGAGCGCGACGTGATAATCCTCCGACCGGAGCGCCGCGGCACGGCGAAACGTGGGATGCGCTTCGTTCACCCACACGGTCGAGTCCTCAAGGCGGCCCAGTTCCGAGTCGTCGGGCCGGTGGCCGAACCGGATCGTGAGGCCGGAATGGACCGGCCGCCTGGGGCCCGCCGCGACCGGTGGGGACTCCGCCCGCTCCCGCTCGGGAGGGGCAGGGCTCGGCGGTGCGGGTGCGGCCTCGCGCTCGGCCACCGGCGCCACGGGCAGCACGACATCGCCCGCGAC
>JBOHST010000093.1:0-2832 GCA_050733375.1 Gemmatimonadales bacterium | reverse complement strand
CGCAACCGAGTGGCGACCGGAGAGAACTGACGTGACGACCCCGAGACCGATTCGCGATATGAACGAGCCCGCGGACAAGGCGCCCCTGGCCCCGAAATCCGCCCCATCAGCGCATCCAGCCCCCGATCCCTGGGGAGTGAAGCGCGCGGAGAATCTCATCGCCGGTCTCACGGGGGTGCTGTCGGCCAGCATCGTCGTGACCCCGCAGGGGGAGATCAGCGAGATCCACGTCCTGGCCCAACCCGACGTGCAGCCGAAGCAGGTGGTGCGCAACATCGAGTCCGCGCTCATGGCGCAGCTCGGCGTGCGGGTGGACCACCGCAAGATCAGCGTGGCGCAGACGGCGGACGTGCGGCCGATCGAGGCATTGCAGGAGGAGGCGATCAACTCGCGCTCCAAGAAGCGCGTGGTGATCTTCCGCGACCTGTCGGTGCGGCCGTCGGAGAAGCTGCAGCGCATCGTGGTGCGGGTGAAGCTGGCCTACGGCGACCGCGAGTCCGAGCACGAGCAGGAAGGGACCGACACCTATCGCAACCGGGTGGAAACCGCCGCGCGGGCGGCCGCGGCCTGTCTCGACGAGCTGCTCCCGGACAACTCGATCGCCCTCGAAGGCGCTGCGGTGATCGACGCGTTCGACCGCCGCTTCGTGCTGGTGGCGGTGCACGGGCTGGGCGGGCGCGAGGCGCAGCTGCTCACCGGGACGTGCGAAATCCGCGAGAGCCCCGAGCGCGGGGCCGTCCTGGCGGTGTTGGATGCCACCAATCGTTGGGCGGATGCTCGACGGTAAGTCACTGCGCAGCAAGCGATTACGTATTGTGATGCAAGCCCCATTGTCTCGGTGACGGTGGGGCTTGCGTATTATCTGTTTTATTGATATTACTGGTATCGTGTTTTCTACTGGAACTATGATGTTTTTTGGTACACAGCGGGTGGCGCGCCTCTGTCAGGTCACTCCGGCCACGGTAGCGCATTGGATCGACCAGGGGCACCTGAAGGGCCATCGCACGCCGACCGGACACCGCCGCGTGGCGGTGGAGGACCTGGTCGTGTTTCTGCGCGATCATGGCATGCCGGTGCCGCCCGAGTTCGAGAGTATCGGGCCCGTCGAGCAACGCGACGCGGTCGTCGTGGTGGAGGACGACCCGAACTATCGCAAGCTGTTGCTGCGGGCGATCCAGACCTCCGACCTGCCGGTGGACCTCACCGCGGCCCCGACCGGCATGGACGGGTTGCTGGAGATCGGCCGGGTGCAGCCGGCGGTGATCCTGCTGGATTTCTCGCTGCCGGACCTGGACGCGGCCGAGGTGGTCGAGCGGCTGCTGGCGCCAGGTCGCACGCTCGACGCGGAAGTGCTGATCGTGACGGCGGGGGTGTCGGCCGAGGACATCGCCCGGCTGCATCGGCTCGGGATCAAGGTGATTCTCGAGAAGGCCGCCGGGCTCGACGTGGTGTTGGAGGCGATCGGGCGGGCGCTCGAGCGCCATCGGGCGAGGGCCTAGCAGACAAGGGCAAGGCGACACAGTATATGGGCCGGATGAGGCGGTCGATTCCGGCTGTTGTCATAAGACACTGAATCCAGACAAGGGGGCCCCGGTCATCGCTACCTAAGCGGAGCTGAGCGAACAGAAAAACGAGCGGAGCGTCGGGTGCGCCATAGCGAGGCGTGCCACTCCAAGCAGACTCGATCTACTACTCGTAGGTCCCGTTAGGGGGTGACGCTCAGTGATTACAGAACTGCTCGCCGTACTGTTCACGTCTCTCGCGAAGCTGTTTTTCGCGCAGGGCACGGTAGGCTGGTAGTGATTTTCTCGGGGCCCACCCTACTTAAGATTGCCTTAGCCGTTGTCCACTGAGCGAGGCACGTACGTGGTGACACTCAGACTGTTTGAGCGCGTTCGTATCCACGTATTGGTAGCCGCTGTATCGGCCGCAGCTCTTGCCTTACTTGCGGTGAATGCTTGGCATTTCCCTGCAGCATCTTCCTCCACCAATTGGAATGGTCTGGTTGCATTTACAGCTCTAGCGCTCCTTTGTGACACGTCATTTCTGCGCATCTCCTTCGCTAACATCAATAGCTCGGTTGCCTTCGTACCGTTCATTGCTTCAGTAATGCTGTTCGATCACCCTTGGGCGATGCTGATAAGTGGGGTTACAGCATTCACGGTCGACACGTTTGTCCGGAAGAAGCCAGCCATCCGGATCTGGTTCAATACGGCTCAGTACATGCTCGCGATGGGGCTCGGTGCCGAGGTCTACCGCCTGTTGGGCGGAACGGTCCTCACCAGCGAAGCCTTTTCTTTCAAGGCACACGCTTTCATCGCACTCGTTTTGACCTATTTCCTCGTCAACTCCGGAAGCGTTGCGTTAGCGGTAGCGATTAGTACAGGAGTTTCGGTTCGCGAAGCCTGGACCCGAATTATCGCGGGCTCCTTACTGTATGATTTCTTTGCAAGTTCCTTGGCTGTTCTCTTGGCGTTCCTGTATCTGAGATTCCAACTTCCAGGGCTCGCCGTGCTTGTGGTGCCGTTGTTCTTTGTTCGACACATGCACCACATGAACCTGCAGCTCGAAAGAGTCAACAAAGAACTCCTCGAACTGATGGTAAAGGCGATCGAGGCACGAGATCCATACACTTCGGGGCACTCGTTACGGGTTTCCGAATACGCTCGATCAATGGCGCGAGACCTGGGCCTTTCGACGAAGCAGGTAGATCAGATCGAGAGCGCCGCCCTGCTGCACGACGTAGGCAAGATCTACGAGGAATTCGCTCCCCTCCTTCGAAAGGAAGGGAAGCTCACCCCGGACGAGCGCATGCTGATGCAGCGCCATCCG
>JBOHST010000092.1:0-8967 GCA_050733375.1 Gemmatimonadales bacterium | reverse complement strand
GCGGGAATACGGCGTCGCCGTGGGGAGGATGCTGAAGTAGTGCGACTCCTCGACGTCGAACAGCGGGGTCACGAGGTCGCGCAGCGCCTCCCACTGGTCGAGCCGCAGGCAGTCCACCACGATGAGGAGCGCGCGGCCGGTGCGCTGCAGCACCGGCACCAGGAACTCCGCGCCCACGTCCACCGAGAGCGGTGGGCGGTCGCCCTCGGGGTTGGCGAGCCATTTCGGGTAGTGGCGGCGGATGAAGTCCACGAAGTCGCGCCGCAGCCCGCCCTGCAGCGCGGCGAGCGCTTCGGAGAGGCCCGGCTCGTTGCCGGCCTCGAGCTTGACTTCCCAGCGGGTCAATTCCACCACCAGCTCGATCCACTCGCGCCAGGCGAGGGCGCCGCCGCGGCGCGCTTCCAGCTCGCGGAACCGCGTCACGAAATCGCGCGCCAAGCGCTGCTGGCGGATGCGATCGCCTTCGACGAGCCGGGTCACGACCGAGAGGATCTGGCGCGGGTGGACCGGCTTCACGAGGTAGTCGTCCACCTCGACACCGATCGCCTCGCGCAAGGTCGAGGCATCTTCGCTTTGGGTGACCATCACCACCGGCATCGCCGGATCGATGGAGCGGATCTCGGCGAGCAGCTCGAGCCCGCGGCGGCCGGGCATCTGCTCGTCGAGCAGTACGACGGAGTACGGTTGGCGTCGCAGCAGCGCCAGGGCGTCGTCGCCGTGCGCGGCCTGCTCGACGGTGAATCCTTGTTCTTCGAGGTAGCGACGGTGGGCGGCGAGGCCGTCCACCTCGTCATCCACCCAGAGGATGGTCTTGGGACGGGGCATCGAAGGGGAAACCTAGGAGAGTCCGGCGCCCGCCCGCAACTGCGCCAGCCGGTGCGGGAGGTCTTCCCGTCCCGGCACGGCTGCAAACTCGCCCACCCAGCGCTCGAGGTGATTGGCTTTCTCCGGGGGCTGGGGCGCGACATCGACATTGTGATCCGGAGACCGGCCCGGCGCCGGGGGCGTGGCCGGCTCCGCGTCGTGGCTTAGGCGCGCACTTTCTGCGTTAGCTGCCGTTTTTCTCCCTTATACCGGTCCCGGTTTTCTGGACAGTGGGGCGGCTTAATCACGCCGCCCGCCGCGTGAGCGCTCGACGGACGTCGGCCGGGGTCCGATGGCCGTGCCGCTCGAGCAGCCACTCACGGTTGTATCGCTCGATGAACTCCCCAATCACCTGGCGCGCTTCGTAGCACGTCGCGGTTGAGACCAGTCTCATCTACCCGCCGCGCGTACACCGTCGAGCGCGCCACCCGCCACATCGCGCAGATCGTCGTCAGCGGATACCGGGCACCGGTCGTCGGGCTCACCAGCTGCGTGACTGCTGCAACCTCGCCAGCTCCTCCCCGTACCCCATTTTTTCGAGGAGCATCTCGACGAGTTCCAATTTCATCGCGAGCTCTCCCACTTTCGCCTGCGCCCGCTGCAGCAACCGGGCTTCTCCCTCCCCATACCGTTTCTTCAACCCTTCGCCCCCGGCTTCCAGAAACGTCCGCCGCCACGCCTCCAGCTCGTGGGCCGGCACCTGGAGCTCCCGACTCACGGCGTTCACGGCCTCGCCGCGCAGCAACCGCGGCACGACATCGGTCTTCGCCTTCGCACTCCAGCGCTCGGGCAGCTCTGCGGCCTGCTCGTGCTCGTTCACCACTGTCATCGCCCTCGCTCCTCGGGACCCCTCAGAGATAGTCCAGACGCCTGTCCAAGGAAATCGGGGGCTCTATACTTCTTCCCCACGCTCCAGTGCCGCGAGAAGGGGCCGCGCTCGAGCCGTGCAACATCTCGGCGAAACGTTCCCGCAATACGAGTCGCGACCGGGGTGTCGCCTTGTACAGGAGCGGGGCGTGTGGGGGGGGAGGTCAAGTCGTGGCCCGAACCTCACGAGTTTCCACTCCATTGCGACCGAGTGGCTCAGAACAGCCCCCGCGCCGGGGCGCAAATCAGACGTGCCCACCATGCTACCTATTCATTCTCCTCTACCAGACAGCGCAAAGGCCATCAGTGCCGAACGACGTCTACGCAGCCGATCTTCGACCGCCCATTCATTTGTAGCACATTCGCCGTGGAGATCATGACGTATTCTGGCATCCAAGGAGGCTCTCCTCGCGAAATAGTATTCGGCTCTCACGCAGGCAGCCTCGATTCGCGCCCTTGCACTGTCTTCATACGGTATATGCCTGCGATGAATCCTGGCGTGAGCCGCTTCATGAACGATAACAAGCGAAAGCTCCGGCACATCATACCCTCGGGCCGATGCTTCGTCTATGACGCAAGCCTGAAGTCCGGCGTGAAAAAAGTCTCCACCACCCGGCACCACTAGGATCCTAGCGATGTCGCGTCTAATACGAGCCAGACGGTATGGATCTGCTTCGGCGATCAACCGAATTGCCTGTTCGAGCTTTGCGAACAACAGGCCCGTTGAGTCGCTTTCAGAAAGAACTACAACAGCGATTCCGAAGACGCTCCGATGCGGAGACATGACTAGCCAGTCTCGAAAAACAAGGCGGAAGACCAGCGCCCTCCACCTCTCGACAATTCGGAGGCCAACGCGCTTGATGAGCCATCCAGAGTCAAGCACACGCCACCTCCGGTCTAACGAACTCCCTCAGAGATCATTTTGGAGCGCGCTGCCCCAAGTGGAGCAGAGTCAACCCCACGCCCAAGAGCGCGATGGCTATAACGACGAGAGCACGATCTCCCATCCTAGGGGCGGCAAGCACCTTAAGCGGCACCAACATCAGCAATGTGGAAATGCCGATGGCCCGCAGCCGCGAGCGACTCGCCCAGGGTGCCCTTTCTCCACGAGCTCGAAGAAGCATCCGAGCCAACAAAAACAGGCTGGCTAGTACGCATGCCACCGCGACGCCATACACCACCGTCATGATCGCCCTCAGTGGCCTCCGAGAGCCACTTTGCTGATTACGTTAGAATATGCTACAAGCATGTATTGCCTCGCCAAGGGCCAGGCCGCTACCTAAGACGGGAATCAGCTTACCGGCCTTAAATGCGTCCGCCTGCCATCCCAGCAGACCGAAAGCATCCTCACTGGTGACACCATCACCGATTTGGAGCCCCCTCAGGGCTGCCTGAGCGTATCCGAGTGCCTTGAGTTCATCAGCGCGTATGCTTACTCCCAAAGAATAGCTTCCCAACCTGAGAAACTCGCTGCTGTTCCCCAAGACCAACTGTGTCCCTGCCTGAGCGGCCATCCGAGGCGCAAACGTTCCCGCAAGAAACCGACCACGAGCGAGGAGGTTCAGCCCCCTGACTAGACTAATTCCAGTAGCATCAGCACCCAAGCTGAGAGCAAAATTTGCCACAGTCTTTCCGCAGGACGGCCCCTCCGATTGGTGATCCATACCCCCGCTACCACCTGGACCGCCGCCCCCACCGCGGCCGCCACCTCCGCCGGGGCCACCACCCATATTGCCGCTGCCGCCAATGCCCCCAATGCCACTACCGCGGCCGCCGCCTGAGCATACAACCACGGAGTAACCCGGACTCTCAAACGCCTGTCCGAAGGCGTAAATGATGGTCCCCGAAATCCAAAGCGTGAAGCAGAGGCCCGTGGGGTCGGAACCGTTGATTGGATCGTCAGCCGCGTAGGCGAAGGAATTCAGACCACCAGCAAGACCGATGGGATCCTCAGAGAGGAACCGCCCGCTGTTCGGTTCGTACCACCGCGCCCGCATGTAATACACGTCCACCTGCGGTCCCAGCCACAACGCTCCTTTGAACCGCGCTCGGTCGGCATTCGCGAACGGCTTGAAATCCGTTCCGCCGCGCAGGCCTCCCCAGGCGTCGAAATCGTAATCGCGCCTCACGACCTTCGCGGAATCCGTCAACGCAATCACGTTCCCGATCCCGTCCACGTGTGCAAAATGGGGAATCGTGCCGGTAATAACGGCGTGAGGGTTGTCGAGCCCCGGATAGTACGAATACTCGGCCACTTTCCCCGTCGCCGTCCCGTTGAGCTCCGCCAGCAGATTGTCCCCCTGCCACAGGAAGTACGCCTGCGCCCCCCCATTCACATCCTTGCGCACCAGGCGCCCGTCCGCGTCGTAGCGAAAGTCCAGGCTATCGCCACCGACCACCTTGAGCGCCGCGAGGCGCGATTCCGCCGTCCACCAGAACCGTACAACCGCACTGCCACAGGTCCGCGACAGCACGTTGCCGTCCCCCAGCGAATCCGTGACGTAGCTGCACCCGGCGAACTGCCGGATCCGATTGGCGGAGCCGTAAGCACCGCTTTGGTCGGTGCGGTTCCCGACCGCGTCGTAGCTGAAGCTCGCGCTGCCGGCCGGCACGGTGACCCAGGTGCCTTCGTACGTGCACTGGTTCCCGTTTTCATCCACGATGTTCGGCTCCGCGCAGGGGTTCGGGGACTCCTGAAGCGCAATCTGGGAGTCGGCCACGAGACGCCCCCGGCCGTCATAATAGAAGGCCCGGCCGGCGATGCCAGTGCCGTAGATCTGGCGGCTGACACGCCCCGCTGCGTCGAAATTCAGGTAGCGGCTCACCGTTCCCGCGTAGGGCGCCCCGGTCGAGATCTGCGCCTCGGCATGGACCGACGTATAGACGCGCGAGATCGCGTCTGCGCCCGGCAGGACAGAAACAGTGAGCTGCTGATCCTTGTTCCGAACGAGGGAGGTGTTCCCACCGCCCCCGAGACGGATCGAGTCGAGCGTGCCGCTCTTTGCATTCCAGCGGTACT
Organism: Gemmatimonadales bacterium; assembly: GCA_050733375.1. GTDB lineage: Bacteria > Gemmatimonadota > Gemmatimonadetes > Gemmatimonadales > GWC2-71-9 > DASTHG01. Next base: position 4,217 of record JBOHST010000092.1, on the reverse strand, counting down.
TGCGCGAGAGGAACGTGACCCCGCCTCCCGTGATCAGGACGCTGTCGAGGGCATCCACGGTCGTGTATCGGAAGCGCTGCGTGAAAGTTTGGCTCGCCAACTTCGTCCGGATGGAGTCGAGCCGGCCGGCTGCACTGAAGAACTGCGAGTCCACTGCCCACGGACTCGTCGCTCTTACGATGCGGCCATCGGCCGAGTATCCCCAAGAGGTTACGTCCGTGTTTGTCCCGGACTTGCCCGTCACGCGGTGTCCAGCGTCATAGACATAGTCCACGACCTGGTTTCGTCGGTTCTTCACGCGCAGGACCAAACCCTCCCGGGTGTACCGGACCGTGTCAGCGTGGTTGGCGGGATCGGTTTCCGCGATGGTCCATCCCACGGCGTTGTAAGCGAAGCGATAGATCTGTCCCTTCGGATCGGTGACGCTCTTCAAGAACAAGGAATCGTAGGCGAAGGTGGTCGGCAGCGAGCCGGCGATGGAATCCTTGAGCACGCGGTTCAGCACGTCATACGCCGCAAAGCGCGAGGTGACACTGGGTGCGCTGACGCTCGTGGCCCGGCCGTGCGTATCGTAGCTGTAGGTCGTCTGGCGCCCGCCAGGCACCGAGTCCCGGCTCCGGTTGCCGTTCGTCCCGAGGTACCATGTGCGCCCAATCAGGTGCCCTTCGGGATCCGTTATCCGCTCCACGCGCCCCCGCGACTCGTAGGTGAACCGGGTGACCGCCGCACCCGAAGTACCCCACGTGCGAGTCGAATCGACCCGGCCATTCGTGCCGATGAAGTGGCGCACCGGAGGCTGCTGGTGCCCCCAGAGGCTGTCGGCCTGGGCCCAGGCTGCATAGCGGATGTAGGTCGCCGAGTCGCGTCCTGCGGCTCGAACGTACGTGGGTAGCCCACTCGCATTGTAGCCGACCGAGTCGGCCAACGAGTCCGGCAGGCCCATGCGATAGAGCGTTCGGATCGGCAATCCATTCGCGTCGAACGTCTGCCGCGTGACGAAGCCGAGGGGGTCGGTAATCTTCTGCGGCGTCCCCCAGCGGTTCACCGTAAAACGGGTGACGTGGCCGCCCGCGTCGGTGACGCGGCCATAAACGGTGTCGCTCGCCGGTGCCGCGACCGGCGTCCCTGTGAGCCCGTACGGCACGCCGAGTTTTTGCCAAGGGGCCAGTGTGATCACCGGTGACCCTGTCGAGTCGGCCCCGTTCGTGCCGACGTAGGTGATCGCGGGGGCCGTCACCATCGCGAGCTTCCCAGACTGCGCATCGTAGCCAAATGTCGTCGTGTGCCCGCGCCGATTGATGATGCCCGTGAGCCGGTCACTCCCATCGTAACTGAAAATCGTGCCAACGAGGTCGGGGTCGCGGATCGCCGTCAGCCGCTTGCTCGAATTCACCGTTACCGTGGTGACCCGCCCGCCGGGATCGGTGATCGTCACGAGACCGTTGGTGTTGTAGGTCAGCGTGATCGCCGCGTTGAGCGGATCCTTGACCTGGGAGACCCGGTTGCTGGCATCGTAGATGACGGTCGTGATGTTGTTGAACCTGTCCCGCACCTCGATCATCCGGCCAGCTGAGTTGAACACCACCTTGGTCGAATCCGGGAAGCGGCGCGTGTAGCCGGCGCCACCGGAAGGGGTCCCGTTCACGAGGCTCGAGAACTCCCCCGGCGGAGACGTGAACAGACCACCGACGGCTTTGAAATGGACCGCGCTCCCGTCTCCCTCGGTGATCAGTACACCGCCGTAGGTGACAAATGCGCGCTGAATCCCAGCCAGGGTCCACCCCTTGGCGATGGAGGCGGTGGTTTCGTTTACTTGAACGAGCGTGGTCGTGATCACGTTCGTGCGCAGCACAGCCCCGTAAAGTCCGGTGACGTGGATCTCCATGGGATAGCCGCCCGTGGCCAGGGTGGAGGTCCACTGGCCGCCGATCCTGGCAGGAAAGTTGCCGGGGTACGCGAAGCGCAGCAGTTGCTCCCCGTTCGCAAACGTCACAAACGCCCCGTTGACCTTCACTTGCAATCGGTACTCGCTCGGCGTCTGCCCGTAGCCGAGATCCGGGCTCACGTTGACGTGCACGAACGGCTTCGGGTCCACCCGGTCGCCGTTGTAGACGAGCGTGACGCTCCGCGGCGCGTCGAGCGAGAAGTAGGGCACCGTGCTTTGCGCGTGCACGGCGCCGAAGCAGCTTTCGGCGCAGCGACCGTAATGCTGAGCATCGAAGTTGTAGGGCGTGGCATCGACCACAGGGGCCCCAGCGGGCGCGTAGGCCGCGACGGTGTAGCTTCCGTCGTCGCTCACGCCCCCACCCTCGGCGTGTAGGGTCAAGGCGCCTGCACCAACGTTGGCCACACTGTACGTAGCCGTCACTGTCCCTTCAGCACCCCCAGCAAGCGTGATAATCGTGGCGCTCGTGCCGCTACAGGTCACGGTGCCTCCCCCCCAACAGCTGAGCGTAAATGACGCATAGCTCTCGCCGAGGTTTGTCACCGTGAAATTGGCAGTATATCCACCCGTGTGGATCGGTCGCGAAGGGGCGGCTTGGCCGTCAGGTGTGACCGCGACGCCCGGCTCCCCGCCGCAGTCAATACACTGGGCGGCGGCCCGATGGATCAGCAGCAACGCGAGCAGGAAGAGGACGAGCAGGGGTCTCATCGTGGGCCTCCATACGAGGGCTACAGGCTCACCCGACGGACGCTGTCCATCGGGACCTGCGTGGACACCCAGCCCGTCCACACGCCGTCTGGCGTGCCTGGCCTCGCCCCGCGACGCCAGCAGACGACGTCGTTGGACACCACGGCCCACACCTCCCCGAGCCGCAACGAGTGGACGCCGATGGCGGGGTGCGTGGCACAACGATCCGAGGGACCGATTCGCACCTCCACCTGCACCTGCTCCCACCGGTCGTTGCGAAGCTCGATTATTCCGGCCGCCGCGACTTCGTGGGAGAAGCCACTGCCTGCGGGCGGTAGGATGACCCAAGCGAGGATGACTGAAGGGACGGCAAAGCGGCCGAACACAGGTGACTCCGGTGAAGGACGCCCGGCGAATAGGCAGGTTCGGTGCCGCGGTGTTAGCGCTGCATTCCTTTTGTTGGTAGAACGACTTACGAGTCTCGGAAGGGCCGAGCGGACGGTGGGATTGTTCGACGATGTTCAGGATTGTTCGAACAATCGCCGAACAATCCCGGCTCTCTTGGTCTCGCGCAGCGAGATCCCGAGACGCTGGAGTCGGACCCATAGGGTGCTGCGCGCAATGCCGAGTGCCGCCGCGGTCCGGCCTGCGTGCCACCCGTGCGCCGCGCACGCTGCGACGATAGGCTCGGCATTTTCCGGGGTGTGCTCTCCGTGCGCGCGTACAGCGTCCCCCCAGACCGCCTCGCCAAGGTTGAACGCCTCCACGACCGCCGCGGCGGTGAGCGTGCCGTCTTCCACGAGCCAACCCGCACGGTCTATGACCTGCCGCAGCTCACGGACGTTCCCGGGCCAGGAATGCCGGACGAGCAGCCGCTCCGCCGCCGGCTCCAGAGCCTTGCCCTGGCGATCCGCGAACAGTCGAGCGAGCGGTAGCACGTCCTCCGGCCGGTCGGCGAGCGGAGGCAGCGCGATCACGACGCCGGCGAGCCGCTGGTAGAGGTCCCGTCGAAACGCAGCGCTCGCCAGGCGCCCCGTGATGTCGTTCTGTGCCGCAGCGATCACGCGCAAGTCCACCAGCCGTTTGGAAGCGTCCCCAAGTGGCTGAACCTCACTCGACTCAAGGACCCGAAGCAGCTTGACCTGCGCCTCCGGCGGCAAACTTGAGACCTCGTCGAGGAACATGGTTCCTCTGTTGGACCTCTCGACATATCCCACGGCGGATTCAATCGCTCCGGTGAAGGCGCCTTTGCGGTGGCCAAAGAGCAGACTCTCGACCATTTCGCGCGGCAAGGCGCCGCAGTTCACGTCCACGAACTCGTCCCGCCGGCGGCTTAGGCGGTGGATGTGCCGAGCCACGAGCTCCTTCCCGGTCCCCGTAGCCCCGACGATGAGGATGGGAAGCGTCGTCGGGGCGAAGCGCCCAATCAGGCCTATCACCCGCTTGATCGCGGGGGAGGCGCCTGCGATTAGGCCCAAAGCGTCGTTTGGCAGAGCCCGGAACCGCAATGTCTCGCTCACCGCTCCACCTCCTGCGGCAACCGAGGCGCCGTCACGCTGTCCGCATCCGCGTCGGTCTTGAGAAT
>JBOHST010000091.1:0-8192 GCA_050733375.1 Gemmatimonadales bacterium | reverse complement strand
CTGCACGTGCGCTCGAATCTCGACCAGGCCGTCTCCGATCAGCTGCGGGCGGTGGTGGGGGAGGAGGTGGCAGCGGCTGAGGCACAGGTGCGGGCGATGTTGGATGGGTTCGCCGACGCGCAGGTGGTACCGGTCCGCGCGCAGGTCGCGCGAGTCACCACGGACGTGACCACCCGGCTGCAACAGCAGCGGCAGCTGCTCGACGCGGCACAACAGCAGATCGAGCAACAGTTACGAAGACTCACTCGGGGGTTGCGACCCGCCACCCGCGTACCTTAGCGGAATCAAACCCAGGCTCGCCGACAGGCATCCCACCCATGTGCCGCCGCTGGCCGTGAACGAGGTCGTCCGCCGCGCGCAAGCCGGCGAGGAGGCGGCGTTCGAGGCTCTCTATCGCGAGCATGCGGGGCGCGTGTTCGCCCTGTGTCTCAGGCTGAGCGGCGATGGGGGACGGGCCACCGAGCTCACGCAGGACGTGTTCGTGCGCTGCTGGGAGCAGCTCCGCTCGTTTCGCGGCGAGAGCGCCTTCGGGTCCTGGCTGTATCGGCTCGCCGTCAATGTCGTGTGGTCCACGAACCGCGGCGACCGGCGACGAGAGACGCGAGTACGGCCGGTGGAAGACCCAGGCGCCCACGAGCCGCAGCGCGAAGCGGCGCCGCCGGGGCTGCGGCTCGATCTCGAGCGCGCCATCGCGACGCTACCGGACGGGGCGCGGGAGGTCTTCGTGCTGTTCGACATCGAAGGGTACCGGCACGAGGAAATCGCCCGGCTGACCGGCATTGCGGTCGGCACGTCGAAGGCGCAGCTGTTTCGGGCGCGGCGCCTGTTGCGGGAGAGACTGGAGCGATGATGGACCACGAGCGGGACGACGAGCTCGACCCCGAGCTGCGCGAGGCCATCGGGCGGCTGCCGAAGCGCGTCGAGCCGCCGGAGGACCTGTGGCCGGGGATCCGGGACCGGGTCCGCTCAGCCGACCGGCGTCGTGGACGGCGGGCGGTGTTCGTCCGCTGGCTGCCGCTGACCGCCGCGGCGGTGCTCGTCCTCGCGGTCGCGTGGTGGCTCGGGGGCGGGGGCGGGGAGCGCGGGCCATCCGGGGTGTGGGAAGTCCAGCGCGTCGCCGGCGCGCCGCGAGTTGACGATGCGAGGCTCGATGCGGTCGGATCGTTCCAGGTCGGCCAGTGGATCGAGACCGACGACTCCTCGCGCGCCGTCATCACTGTGGGCGACATCGGACACGTGGACGTCAGGCCGGGGTCGCGCGTGCAGCTGGTCCGGGCCCGGAGCACCGATCATCGCCTTTCCCTGGCGTTCGGCTCGATCCACGCCAAGGTGACGGCGCAGCCGCGTATCTTCTTTGTCGAGACGCCTGCCGGGACGGCCACGGACTTGGGGTGCGAGTATACCCTGGAAACCGATTCGAGCGGGCGTGGCCTGATCCATGTGACCGGCGGGTACGTCGAGTTCGCCTCGCGCGATCGCCGCTCGATCGTGCCACTGGGGGCATTCGCGGTCACGCGTCCGGATCAGGGGCCGGGGATTCCGTATGTCGACGACGCGCCGGACTCGCTGCGACAGGCGCTCATCGCGTTCGACTTCGAGCGGGGTGGGACTGGGGCGGCACGCGCGGCGCTCGCGGCGGCGCGCTCCGAAGATGCCCTGTCGATCTGGCACCTGCTCGGCCGAGTGGACGTCGCGCTACGGGGCGAAGTCTACGACCGGCTCGCCGCACTCGTCCCGCCGCCGGCCGGCGCCTCGCGCGAGCGGGCGCTCGCGCTCGACGCCGGAACCCTCGGGCGGTACTGGGACCACATCCGCCGCATCCATTTCCGGCGCGTGGTCCTGCGGGGCATCCGCGACCTGGACCCGCGGACCGGCGTGACCAAGTGAGGTATGGCCGAGCCGGCGTTTCAACGCACGGACACGAGGGCCGCTTCGTGGACCGTTAGAACCCCGGGGTCAGGTTCAGCTGCCAGTACCAGCCCTTGTCGCGACGCATGAACGGCTTCACGTAGTTCAGCTCGGCCACGGCGAAGCCAAACAGGTTCATGCGCAGCGCCGCGCCGGCGCTCGCCACGCCCTGACGGCGCACGTCGAACAAGGACGACTGGTCGCTCCTGGTCCAGGCTAGCCCCGCGTCCACGAATAGCGCCGCCTCGATCGGGAACCCCCCGTAGTAGCCGCCGCCCAGCCCCAGCACGCCGAGCAGCGGGAAGCGGGCTTCCGCGTTGCCGACCAGTATGCGGCTGCCGACCAACCGGTCGAACACGGGGCACCCCGCATTGGGGTCCGTGGGGCACTCGGCGGCGCTGAACGATCCGATGTTGTAGCCGCGCACGACGCCGGGATACCCGAGAAACAGCGGGGACAGTCGCGGATCCTCGGCGTCCGGCCCGTAGCGGCCGGCGTGCATCACGCGCGCCGCGAGCGTCAGTTTACGCGCCGGCATCACGTAGCGGCGATAATCGACGAGACCGTCCACCATTGTGAGCGAGCCGATGGACGGCGACACCTCGAGTCGGTAGCGCTGCCCGAGCAGCGGGCCCGTGGCGCCGAAAAACGAGTTGTCGTACACCAGCGCCGCCGTGCCCGTGGCGAACGTGAGCGGATCGGCGGAGGGCAGGCGATCCGTCGAATCGACCAGCAGCGCTCCCGTCTGGGCGTCGAAGATCCGGGTTTGGATCTCTTCGTCGAACGAGATGTGCCGGCCGCCCACGGCGAACTCGACCCGCTGCACCCGGCTGAACGGATACGCGACGAAGCCGCTCAGCGACCGATTGGTCTGCCGCGCCAGGAACGCCTGCTCGATGTAGACCTGCTGGTTATTGAAAACCCCGAACCCCGCCGCATACCCGCCCGTGACGTAGGGCACCTGCTGAGCCGCGAGGCCCCAGTTCCAACGCCGACTCTGATTCTGATAGGCGACGACCGCCGCGATGTCGCGGAACGAGCCCGAGACCTGGAGGCCGGTCGCCAACGCCCGGTTGCCCAGCATATCGCTCCACACCAGGGTTGCTCCGCCGCCCAGGTAGGCGCCATACCGGTCGGCGCCGATGGCCAGCGAGGGCTGGGAGACATAGTCGAGCGAGAAGCGCGGGCGGTACGAGGCAGTCGCCGGCTCGGTTTCGGCCGGCAGGCCGGTGCGAAAGTCGCTCAGCAGCGGGACCAGCTCGCTTGCGCGACGATTGAGGGGCGGCAGCGTCGCTCCATCGCCCGCCAGAGTCGTGGGGGCACGGCCGGCGAGCACCCGCTGGTCGTCAACCGCGAAGAGCTTGTACCCGCCGGAGTCGTATGCCGTGAATACCAAGCGGCCGGACGTATGCGCGACCGATATCACGGGGCTCGCCGCCGTGATGCCGCTCGCGCCGATGAACAGATTGGTCACCTGGGAGGCGGTTCCTGCGGCCACGTCGAGGCGGTAGACATTGCTGATGCCACCCCGATCCGACACGTAGTAGAGGCTCCGCCCGTCCGGGCTCCATTCCGGGTTGATGTGCTTCGCCCCGGGGAACGCGGGGAGTGGGCGGATGGCTCCCGACGCAACCGTGAAGAGCGCCAGCCGGTAGCTTCCCGGCTGCAGGGTGGCGAGGTCGGTGGTGAAGCGGTCGGTGACGAACGCCAGCGACCGGCCGTCCGGCGACCAGGCCGGTTGCAGGTCTGCGTACGCGTCGTCGGTGAGCCGCCGCAGGTCGCCGTCCGTGAGGTCGTAGACGTACAGGTCGGTCCACCCGCCGACCAGGGCGGAGAAGGCGATGAAGCGGCCGTCGGGCGACCAGGTCGGATTGAAGATCTGGCCGAGCGACGGGAAGGGGATCTCCTTGATCACCTCGCCGCGGCCGACGTCGAGAATGGAGAGCACCGGACGTCCGTGCGCCACGGCCCCGAAGGCGAGTCGCTGTCCCGCGACGTCCCACGCTCCCGATGAGCTGATGAATCCCACGCTCTCGTAGTGGGGATCGACGGCGGTCTTGATCAGCTTGCGCTGAATGCGACCGGTCGCGACGTCCGCGAGGTACATCTCAATCGCAAACAAGCCCCGCTCGGAGAAAAAGGCGACGCGGTTCCCGTCGGGACTGAGCGCCGGTGCCAGATTGAGCTGCGCCTGATCCCGCTCCCCGGCGATGCGGCGGCCGAATTGGTCGGGCGAGCCCGTCGCCTGCTGGAACGGGGCGTAGGTGGATCGGATCGCTTCCTGCCACTGGCGCGAGAGGGAGTCCAGTTTTTGTCCCGTCAGCTTTTCGAGCGCCAGGCCCGCATCTCCGGTGCGGCCCGCTTCCCGCAGCAGCGTGCCGACGAGCGGATCGCCGAAGCGGCCGGTGAGATAGGCCCAAAACGCCTGGCCCCACCGGTACGGGAAGTAGCGGGGGTCGTCGAGCTGACGGATGCTCGGGATGCGGTTGCGCCGCACCGCGTCGCGCAGCCACATGGCGGTGTGCGGGTCGGTGGGCCCGATCGAGAGATACTCCGCCATCCCTTCGATGAACCACAGCGGTAGGCGGGCCGCGCCGGGGAGCGAGCCGCCGGCGCCGCGCCCGCTCCCGGTGATGTCGTACTGGAACGCGTGCACCAGCTCGTGGCCCAGGACGTGGTCGGTCTCGTCCAGCGGCCCCGCGAGCGGCAGCACGATGCGGCGCTTGAGCGATTCGGTGACGCCGCCCGTGGATTCGTCGAGCTGCCCCGAGATGGTGTTCGTTTGCTCGAAGTGGGGATGGCTGGCGTACAACACGAGGGGCTGCGCGCCGCGCAGCTCGTGGTGCAGAATGGTCGAGAGGCGCGCATACCAACGCTCCGCGAGCCGCGCCGCCTGTTGGGCGGCCGCGCGCTCCTCGGCGTAGTAGTAGACCTGGAAATGGGCGGTGCGCAGCACCTGAAACTTGAAGTCCTCGTACTGGACCTTGTTGCGTCCGAAGTACTGACCCTGCACAACGGCGGGGCTCACGAGCGCCAGCGCGGTCGCGAGCGTGACGATGCGGCTGATGTTCACGGTTCCTCTCTCTCGGGCGCCGCGGGCGGCGGCGCGTACGCCTCATTGATACCGCGGTGACCCTGGTCGGTTCACGGCTCGAACGAGGCTGGTGAGGGAACAACCCGCGCCACGCGACGGGAGTTCCAGGGTTCCAACCCGGAGGGTGTGAGCGGCATCACAGGAGTGACACCAACCTCTTGGAGGTCACCATGAAACAGACCATTCGGCGCGCGCTGGCCCTCGCCGCGATCGCGGCGGTCGGCATCGCCGCCCCGGCGCTGGCCGGTCCGCCTTGGATCTCGATTGAGCTGCCCGCCAATCCCTACGACGCTTCCACCCGTGGCGCGTTCCTGCTGGTGCACGCCTTCCACCACGGCACTCCGGTCGGGTTTCCGATCACGGGCACCGCTGAGGGGATCGTCAACGGCGAGCGGCGCACCGTGCGGCTGGAGTTCACCAGGACGTCGCGCGACGGCGTCTACGCGTTGCGCAAGATGTGGCCGCAGGACGGTACGTGGACGCTGGTGATCACTGCGAGCCAGGGCGAGAACGACGGGGCCACGGCGGTGGTGGAGCTGGATGGCAACGGGGACGTCGTGGCGGTGAAGGTGCCGACCCGGCAGCAGGGCCAGTGGACGGTCCCCGCGGGAGTCTCGATGGCCGATATCGATGCGGGGCTGCGGGCTCGCGTGGGAGCGTTAGCGAAGAACTGAAGGACAGTCGCGCATGTGACACAGGTGCGCAGTGCGCGGTGCGCGGTATTATTCGGCGGACGTTTGGGTATCGGCTACGAAGCCGGAACCTGACCAGCAGCCGGAGAATACCGCGCACCGCGTGTACCTGCGCGACACGTTCGGCCCCCTCCCGGCTTTCCTTTATGGTTGGGCACTGCTCCTGGTGATCACCTCGGGTGCGATTGCGGCCGTGGACAAGACGTTCGCCGGCTATTTCCTCTCGCTCACAGACCTGTCGCAGGACCTGATGGTGCCCGTGCCCGTAGCGGCGATCGTGCTGCTCGCCGGCATCAACTATGTGGGCGTCAAACGTGCGGCGGTGACGCAGAACATCTTCACGCTGCTCAAGCTCGCCGCGCTGGCGGCGCTCATCGTCGTCGGTCTCGCCTTATCTGGTCCTGCGCTCCACCAGGCTCCGGCTGTCGCCGCACCCCCGCTCAACTGGTCCGGCGTCGTGGTCGCCATCGGTGCGGCCTTGGTCCCCATCCTGTTCACCTATGGCGGCTGGCAGCAAACGAACTTCATCGCCGGGGAGATCATCGAGCCCGAGCGAAACCTGCCGCGCGCCCTGGTGCTGGGTGTCTGCGGCGTGGTGGCCGTGTACCTGCTCGCCAACATCGCCTACCTCCGGGTGCTCGGGACCGCCGGCCTGGCCGCGAGCACCGCCCCCGCCGCGGACGTGATGCGCGGGCTGCTCGGACCGGTGGGCGCGACCGTGATCGCCGCGGGCATCGCGGTGTCGACCTTCGGATTCCTCAACCTCGTCATCCTCGTCACCCCGCAGAGCTTCACGGCGCTGGTGGACTACGTCGCCTTCGGCGACTGGATTTTCTTCGGACTCGCGGCGGCGGCGCTGTTCGTGTACCGGGCGCGGGATGCGGCCGCCGGTGCTCCGGGCCCGGCGTTCCAGGTGCCCGGCTATCCGTGGACCCCGGCGTGCTTCGTGCTCGCCGCCGCCTATGTCGTCGCGAGCTCGATCGGGGCGAATCCGAAGAATGCGGCGATCGGGTCGGGCCTGATCCTGTTCGGGGTGCCGGTATACGCGTTCTGGAATACGAGACGGCGAGACGGCGAGACGGCGAGACGCCAAGGGAGACGCCAAGCCGCTGAGCCGCTGAGTGGTTGTGAGGCGTGAGGGGTTAGGGAGACGCCATGCCGCCGAGCCGCCGAGTGGTCATGAGGCGTGAGGGGTGCGGAAGGGCCTCATCACTCATACCTCAGACCCACTCGGCGGCTTGGCGGCTCGGCGTCTCCCTAAGCGTCTCGGCGGCTCAGCGTCTCCCTCGGCATCTCAGCGTCTACGCGTCTCTCAAGTACTCCTCGCGGTACATCCCTATGAGCTCGAAGAAGTAGCTGAGCGCGAGCGGTCCGATCAGCAATCCCAGGATGCCGAAGTACGGCACACCCGCCAGGGCGCCGAGCAGCGTCACGATCGGGTGAATGTTGGCCCAGCGGCGGAACACGATCGGTCGCACGATGTAATCCACGTTCCCAACGGCGAGGATTCCCCACAGCGCGAGCGCAATGGCCCAGCCAACCTGGCCGCCGATGGCCAGCGCGATCACGCCGGGCCCCCATACGAGGGCGCTGCCGACGACCGGGAGGATCGCGAGCACCACGGTGACGACACCCCAGAAGAGGGCATTGGAGAGGCCCGCCGCCCAGAAGCCGAGCCCCACCATGATCCCCTGGATCGCCGCGACGAGCCCGGTGCCGACGACGGTGGAAACGGTCACATTGCGGAACCGCTGCCGCAGCAGCTCGGTGTTCTCGGCGGAAAACGGAATGTAGGGGCGCACCGCACGCCAGGTTTCGCCGGGGCGCAGCAGCAGATAGTAGAGGCCGAACAGCGCGATCGTGAGGTTCAGCGCGAGCCGCGTGGCGGTGCCGATGAGACCGAACGCCGATGTGCCGATCCAGGTCACGAGCTTCCCACCCAGACCGGCGAGCTGCGCGCCGATGTCGAAATTGCGGATTTGCAGCCGGGACAGCCGGTCGAGCAGCGGGCTCTGGACGACCCCGCCGGCGATCTCCTGTGCCTGGGCCACGATCAGGCCCGCGAACGACACGCCAGGCACGACGATGAGAAACAGGGCCAGCAGCACCACGATCGCCGCTGCGAAGCGGGGACTGATGCGGCGCGTCAGCCACCGGTGCACCGGCTCGAACACGACGTACAGCACGGGGATGCCCACGAGTCCCGTGGCGAACGGGACGAAGGCAACCACCAACGCGATTCCCAGGACGAAGAGCACCAGGGCCGCGCGTTGGTGGTTCGAGTCGAGAAACGGCATGCTCCCAAAGCTAGACCGAAGGCGTCTCCCGCGCTCGCCACATCCGGTGCATCTTGCTTCCCCTCAACCGCCGCGGAGGCAGCCATGGAATTGGGCATCATCGGTCTCAACTTCCTGTACGCGATGCTGGGCGTGGTGCTCATGTACCTGGCGTACCGCGGGTTCGACTTCCTCACGCCGAAGGTCGACTTCGCGGGTGAG
>JBOHST010000090.1:0-9578 GCA_050733375.1 Gemmatimonadales bacterium | reverse complement strand
CGGCGAGGGTCAACACCGCGACGGCGGTGAACCCGGGACTCTTCGCGAGTTGGCGGACAGCGTAGCGCACGTCTTGGAGCAGGGTGTCCATGACAGGTTCCAGGTGTCAGGTGTCTGGTGTCAGGGGGCACGGGCCGGCGTCAAAAACCCGAAACCTGACACCCGGCACCCGACACCTAGTCATTTCTCAACGCCACCATTGGATCCACGCTCGTCGCCCGGCGCACGGGGACGTAGCACGCCGCCAAGGCAACCGTCCCGAGGAGCAGAGCGACGATTGCCAGGGTCACGGGCTCGGCGGGGCTCACCCCCACCAACTGGCTCGCGAGCGCGCGGGTGAGGCCGAGCGCCGCGAGCAGACCGATCGCAACCCCCCACGCCACGGGGACCATTCCCTGGCGCAGCACCAGTCGTCGCACGGCGGGTGGATCGCTGCCGAGGGCGACGCGGATGCCGATCTCCCGTGTACGCTCCGCGACGAGCTGCCCGAGGACGCCGTAGATCCCCACCGCGGCGAGTGCCAGGGCGAGCGCTCCGAGCGCAGCGAGGAGGCGCAGCGCCAGTCGATGCGGACCGACCACCAGGTCGAATACGTCGCGCATGGTGCGCTGATCGAACACCGGCTGATCCGGGTCGAGGCGCTGCACTTCGGCGCGGAGCGCCGGGAGCACGCCCGCGGGGTATGTCGTGCGCGCGACGAGAACCATTTCGCGCGCGGCAATTTGCGCCGCCGGGAGGTACACCTCGGGCTGCGGGAGCCGCGCCGGTCCGTCGTGTCGCAGGTCGGAGAGCAGACCGACGATCTCGATCGGCGACGAGTCGCCGGTCAGCAACAGTCGTCGGCCGATCGCGCCGTCCGGGAAGTAACGTCGCGCCAGCGCCTGGTTCACGATCGCGACCCGGCGAGTGGCAGCGTTGTCGGCCGCGTCGAACGCGCGTCCCTCACGCAGCGGCACGCCGAGCGCCGCAAAGTACCCGGGCGTAACGACGCGCCAGCCCACGTCCGGCCCTTCTCCTGGGGCGAATGGAGGCGCGCCCTCGATCTCGAAGCTGGTCGTCTGGTTGCAGCGGCAGAGCGGGGTGATATTCACGGCGCCCGAGGCGTGTACGCCGGGGATCCCGGCGACCTGATCGAGCAGGTGGCGGTAGAATCCCGCCACCGCCACGTCGTCACTGTACTTGGACCCCGGGAGCGAGACGTTCGTCAGGGCGATCCCGTCCACGTCGAACCCCGGTGACGTGTCAAGCAGGTGTCGGAAGCTCCGGAGGGTCAGCCCGGCGCCCACCAGGAGCAGCAGCGCCAGCGCCACCTCGGCGGCGATCAGGGCGCGGCGCAGTCGATGCCGGGGCCTGCTGCCTGCCGCTCGCCCTTCTTCCTGCAAGGCCGCCTGGAGATCGGTGCGGGACGCCCGCAGCGCGGGCGCGAGGCCGAACCCGAAGGCGGTCGCCAGCGACAAGCCGAGGGTGAAGAGGAGGACGGGACCGTCCACCGCGACTCGATTGAAACCGTTCAGGTACGGCTGTTGCCCGAGGGGCACCAGGGCCACGAGCGCACCGACCCCCCAAATCGCCACCAGCACGCCGATGCCGCCGCCCGCCAGGGCGAGCACGACGCTTTCCGTGAGCAGTTGACGAGTGAGCCGTGGGCGACTGGCGCCGAGCGTCGCTCGCACCGCCAGCTCGCGCCCCCGGGTGGCGCCGCGAGCCAGCAGCAGGTTGGCGACGTTGGCGCACGCGATCAGCAGCACGAAGCCCACGGCCACAAACAGGGACAGGAGGATCGGCTCGAGCTGACGGGTCACGTCCGGGATCAGGCTGCGGACGTAGGTCCCCTGATCGGTGTTGGACGCCGGATACTCCGTCGCCAGGCCGCGAGCGATGCCAGCGAGCTCGTCGTGAGCCTGCGTGACCGTGACGCCCGGCGCCAGGCGACCGGTCACCAGCAGAAAGTGCGCGATGCGGATTTCCCACTCTTCGGCCTCGAGCGAGAGCGGCCCCCACAGCTCGGCCGCTGCGGGGTAGCGGACATCCGGCGGCAGCACGCCGACCACCATTCGGGGGATTCCGTTGATCGGTATTGCTTGACCCACGATGCGCGGATCTCCCCCGAAGCGTCGCTGCCAGATTCCGTGGCTCAGCACCACGACGCGGTCGCGTCCGGGTTCGCCCTCTCCGGCCACGAAGCCCCGTCCCAGGAGCGGCCGAATGCCGAGCGTGGTGAAATAGTCGGGGGAAACGAGGAAGCCCTGTACCCGCTCCGGGCGGTCGCCGCCCGTGAGGTTCGCGGTCCACCAGATGTGGGCGACCATGTGGTCGAAGCTCCGCGCTTGCCTTTTCCAGTCGCGGAAATTCGCGGGCGAGGCTTCGCTGTGATCGTTGCCGCGCGGGTCGGTCTCCCACACCGCCACCAGACGGTCGGGCTGCTCGAGAAACGGCAGCGGGTTGAACAGCAGCCGATTCACGACGCTGAAAATCGCCGTGTTCGCCCCGATCCCAAGTGCCAAGGTGAGCACGGCGACCGTGGTGAACCCCGGGCTCTTTGCGAGCTGCCGGACGGCGTAACGCAGGTCCTGCACGAAGGTATCCACAGTGTTATTCGCTCCTCAGGGCTAGCATCGGGCTCACCTTCGTCGCTCGGCGGGCCGGGAGGTAGCTCGCGAGCAATGCCACGGCTCCAAGGGCGAGTGCCACGCCCGCGAACGTCCCGGGATCGTCGGCACGCACCCCATACAGGAGCGTGGAGAGCACTCGCGTGACGACCAGCGCGCCGACGAGCCCGAGCGCGAGCCCCCAGCCCGCGAGCCGAGCTCCCTGGCTGACGATCAACGAGCGGACGTCTCTCAGATCGGCGCCGAGGGCCATCCGAATGCCGATCTCTCGGGTGCGCTGCGCGACCGTGTAGCTCAGAACGCCGTGCACTCCCACCACGGCGAGAAGCAGCGCGACGGCGGCGAACACGCCCAACACGATCATGGTGAAGCGCCGCTGACCGAGGGTGTTGACGAGGGTCTGCCGCAACGGCTCCACCCCGAACAGTGGCAACGCGGGATCGAGGTCGCGCACGATGCGCCGGATCGTCGGGGCCAGCGCGGCGGGGTCGCGATTCACCCGGACCAGCAGACTGCCACTCGAGGACGGCACCTGCGTCGTCGGGAGGTAAACGGCCGGCGGCGTCGCCTCGGCTAGACCGTACAGCCGCTCGTCTCCGATGACGCCCACCACCATCCGCTCGGCGCCCCACAACCGAATGCGCTGGCCGAGGGCGTGCCCATCAGAGAAGAACCGGCGTTTGGCCGCTTCGTTGATGAGGATGACGGGCGTCGATCCGGCGACATCGGTTTCCTCGAACGGCCGACCGGCGACCAGCGGAACATGCAGCGTGGCCAGGTACCCGGGATCGACTCGCCGGATGGAAGGCTCCGGCCAGTCAGCCGCCTCCGCTTCCCGCCCGACCACTTGGATGGAGCTCGTGAACCCGGCATCGAGTGGATGGTTGCCGGCGACCGTGACCGCTTCCACTCCGGGCAACGCCGCAACGCGGTGCCGGAGCTCGTCGGTGAGCCGCCCGATCTCTCGCCAATTCGGCCAATTGGAGAAATCTTGCGGATAGCGGCTTGCGGGGAGTTGGAATTCTGCCTTGAGCACACCCGTCGCGCGAAAGCCCGGGTCCACTTGCTGCAATCGCCACAAGCTCTTGATCAAGAGTCCGGCTCCGGCCATCAGCATGACCGCGAGGGTCAACTCCACGACGACCAGCGCGGAGCGGAACCGGCGCTGCTCCCTTCCGGTCGAAGCCCCGCGCCCCGGCTCGCCCTGGAGCGAAGCCTGCAGGTCCAGGTTTCGCGCCTGAAGGGTCGGCATGAGCCCAAAGACGAACGCCACCATGATGGTCACGGCCAGCGTCACCGCCAGCACCCTGGCGTCGAGCCCCACCGAGGCGACGCGGGGGATGCTCGCGGGCGCCAGTGCCAGCAGCGCGTCCAGTGCCGCGGAAGCGATCGCGACGCCGGCGAGCGCACCGACGGTGGCCAGGACCGCGCTCTCGATCAGGAACTGCTGCGCGAGACGGCGCCCGCTGGCTCCCATGGCCGTCCGGACGGTTATTTCACGCCGCCGGGCCGCCCCGCGCGCCAGCAACAGGTTCGCTACGTTGGCGCACGCCACGAGCAGCACCAACGCCACCGCGCCGAGCAGCACGAGCAGCGCCGGCCGCACCGGACCGAAGACCACCTGCGCGAGCGATTCGACATGGACGCCGCGCGCGTCGTTTTCGGGGTAGGTCCGCTCCAGCTCCGCCGCGACCGCGCCCAGCTCCTGCTGCGCAAGGGACACGCTCGCACCGGGGCCGAGCCGTCCAACGAGGAAAATGGGGTGCGTCTCGCGTGGCGTAGTCGCGGGATCCGGTTGCAGCGGCGCCCAGACGTCCACTCGAGCTCGACCGCCGCGATCGGCGAACCCGCGCGAGTACGCGGCCGCCCCGAGGATCTGGAGCGCGCCGAAGTCCGCGGCGTCGGGAAGGACGCCCACGATCGTTCGGGCGACGTCGTCGATTCGGATGGTCCGACCCACGACGGCCGGATCCCGGGAGAACAGCTGCTCCCACAGGGCCGCGCCGATCAGCACGACGCGAGGACCACCGGGCCGGTCTTCCGCTGCGGTGAAGGTGCGGCCGACCAGCGGACGCACGCCGACCATGGGGAGGAACTCGTGACTGACCGCGAGGGCCGCGAGCCGGGATGGATCACCGCCCTCGGGCGTCAACGTGACCTCTCGCGCGGCGAACGCCGCCACCTGCCCGAACTGCTTGGTCAGACGCCGGAAGTCGAGGTAGTCGGGGACGGACGCGGGTTCTCGCGTGGTGCCGCTCTTGCGATCCGTCTCCCAGATCATCATCAAGCGGCCGACGTCATCGAACGGGGTTGGGCGCAACAGGACGCCGTCGACCACGCTGAAGAACGCGGTATTCGCCCCGATGCCGAGGGCGAGGGTGAGCACGGCGGGAAGCGTGAACCCTGGGCTCTTGGCGAGCTGGCGGACAGCGTAGCGCACGTCTTGGAGCAGGGTGTCCATTTCGGGTTCCTGGTGCCGGGTGTCTGGTGTCAGGTTTCGCGCCGGGCCGGCATCGGGCTTCTCCGATACCTGGCACCTGGCACCTGACACCTATTTCACGATCCAACCATCCTTCAGCTGCACGATGCGGTGTCCGTATGCCGCGTTCGTCTCGGAGTGCGTCACCTGGACGATCGTCGTCCCGCCGGCATTGAGCTGCTTGAACAACTCCATGATCTCCTGGCCCTGGGTCGAGTGCAGGTTGCCGGTGGGCTCGTCGGCGAGCAGCAGCGTCGGCTTGTGGATCACCGACCGGGCCACAGCCACCAGCTGCTGCTGCCCGCCGGAGAGCTGGCCTGGGTAGAGGTCCTTCTTCGCCACCATGCCGAAGCGGTCCAGCGTATCGGCCACAATCGCCTGCCGCTCCGGCTTCTTGATGTTCCGATACGACAATGGAATGTCGAGGTTCTCCGCGACGGTGAGGTCGTCGAGCAGGTGGTACTGTTGGAACACGAACCCCACGTACTGCTTGTGGAGCGCGACGCGGTCCTTGGGTTTCAGCGTATGGACCGAATGCTCGAGCAGCTGGTATTCCCCCGTCCACGCCCCGTCCAACATGCCCAGGATGGCGAGCAGTGTGGACTTGCCCGCCCCGGATGGCCCCATGATGGTGACGAACTCCCCCGCGCGGATGTCGAGCGAGACCTGCCGCAGCACGAACGCCTGGCCGCTGCCCTGGGGAAAGCTCTTCTCGATGTTGCGGAGGGAGATCATGCGCTACTCGTATCGCAACGCGATCATCGGGTCGACCTTCGACGCCCGCCGGGCGGGGAGGTAGCACGCGGCGATGCCGACTGCGAGGAGCAGCATCGGAACGGCGACAAACGTGAGCGGATCCGTCGCGCTCACGCCGTGCAGGATGCGACGCAGCACGCCGGTGGTGCCGAAGGCGCCGGCGAGACCAAACGCGATGCCGATCGCCGAGAGCGTGAGCCCGTTCCGCACCACGAGCCGCTGCACGTCCACGGCGCTTGCCCCCAAGGCCATGCGGACCCCGATTTCGTGGGTGCGCTGCGCGACCATGTAGGCCACCACGCCGTAGACGCCCAGCGAGGCGAGCAGCAGGGCGACGAGCGCGAACATGCCGAACAGCTGGCCGTACAGGCGGGACTCCCACATCGCCTGCCGGTACCATTCGTCCATCGTTTGCACCGAATAGACGCCGAGCGACGGCGCCATGTCGCGCAGGACGCGGCGCACCGCCGGAGCGAGCTGGGCCGGCGCACCCGAGGACCGCACGATGAACGACATGAACCGGAACGGCGCCTGCGAATAGGGGAGATAAAACTGGTTCTGCGGCGACGCGGTGACCTCGCGCTTCACGTCCCGCGCGACCCCGACGACCGTCAGCCACGGATTCCCCTCACCGCGGAACCGGAATCGCTTTCCGACCGGATCGCCGTTCGGCCAAAACCGGCGTACCATCGTTTCATTGACCACCGCGACCAGGGCGGAGTCGGTGACGTCCCCCTCGACGATCTGCCGGCCGCGCACGATCGGGAGTCCCAGCGCGCGGAAGTGGTCGGCGGTGATCGTCTGCCACCACCCCCGGGTCTCGGCTCCGGACGGTGCCGCGACGCCTTCGACCTCGATGTTCGAGCTGGTGTTGCTGCCCGTGAGCGGCAGGTCGCTCGCGGCGGCGGCGGCCGTCACCCCCGGGATGCTCCGGATGCGAGCCAGCGCGTCCGCGAAGAACACCAGCCGCTGCGGAGCGCTGTCGTAGGCGGGGCCGGCGAGATTCACCGAGAGGGTGAGCACGCGGCTCCGCTCGAATCCGATCGGCACCGTCTGGAGCGCCACGAAGCTCCGGATCATCAGCGTGGCGCCAAGCAGGAGCACCAGCGACAGGGCCACTTCGCCGACGACGAACACGCTGCGCAGCCGCGCGTGACGGCGACCGGCACCGCCGCCGCGTCCCCCTTCCTTCAGGGACTCGTGCAGCTGCGTGAACGACGCCTGCAGCGCCGGTGACAGCCCGAAGAGCAACCCCGTCGCCACCGCCACTCCGGCGGTGAACAGGAGCACCCGGGCGTCGATCGTGAAGTGCATCCAAAAAGGCCGGTCGGCGGGGACCGCCCGATTGACCAGCTCGTTCCCCCACAAAGCGAAACCGAGTCCGGCGCCGCCGCCCAGCAAGGCCAGGAGCACGCTCTCGGTGAGCAATTGGCGTATGATGCGTGCCCGGCTCGCGCCGAGCGCCGTCCGCACGGCGATCTCCCGCTGCCGGGTGGCCGCGCGCGCGAGCTGGAGGTTGGCCACGTTGGCGCAGGCGATGAGCAGGACGAACGCGACGGCGCCCATCATGATGTAGAGCACCGGCCGGTATTCGCCGATCTCGTGCTCTCGCAGCGGCACCACGCTCGCCGACCAGCCACGGTTGGTGTCGGGATACCGCTCGGCCAGACGTTGAGCGATCCCCTCGATCTCGGCCTGCGCCTGTGCCGGCGTTGTGCCGGGCCGCAAACGACCCACCACCTCGAGCCACTGGTTGCCGCGCCCGGTGACGGGATTGAGCTGCAGCGGCACCCATAGCTCCGTCGAGCCGGGGAACCCAAAACCCTGGGACATCACACCGACCACGGTCGCCGGCACCCCATTCAGCTGAATCGCCTGGCCGAGAATCCGTTGATCACCGCCGAATCTCCGCTGCCACAACCCGTGCGACAGCAGCACGACGCGTGGCGCCCCGGGTTGGCCCTCCGCTTCGAGGAAGTCGCGGCCAAGGCTCGGCGTGACTCCCAGCAGGCGGAACGTACCGGCCGAGATCTGCTCGCCGCGCACCAGCTCCGGCTCGTCGCCACCCGCGACGTTGAGGGTGCGTCCGCTATGAGCGGCGAGGTCTTCGAAGGAACGGCTCTCGGCACGCCAGTCCGCGAAGTTCGGGTAACTCACTTCATTGGCGGTGATGCCGTCGCTCGGTTTTTCGGTTCGCACGGCGACGAGGACGCCGGGATCGCGGTACGGATACGGCCGCAACAGCAGGGCGTTCACGCTGGTGAACACCTGCGCGTTGGCGCCGATGCCCAGCCCCAACGTCAACACCGCCACGACGGTGAAGCCGGGACTCTTGGCCAGCGTGCGCATCGCGTAGCGCAGGTCCTGCAGCAGGGCATCCATGGTCAAGCCTTGACAGCCGTCCGCTCTTCCACCACGCGGCCGTCGAAGAGATCGATCGAACGATCGGCGTGGGCGGCGTAGCGGGGATCGTGCGTCACCATGCAGATCGTCGCGCCTTCCCGGTGCAGCTCGCGCAGCAAGTCCATGACGGCCATGCCGTTCTGCGAGTCGAGGTTGCTGGTCGGCTCGTCGGCCAGCAGGATGGCGGGGCTGCCCGCCAGGGCGCGGGCCACCGCCACGCGCTGCTGCTGGCCGCCGGAGAGCTGGGCCGAATAGTGCTTGCGACGATGCATCATATCGACCTTCGCTAGCGCCTCATCGACGCGCTGGCGGCGTTCCACGGCTGGCAGGCCGCGATACGTCAGCGGCAGCTCGACGTTCTCCCAGACGGTCAGGTCGCCGATCAGGTTGAACGCCTGGAAGATGAACCCGATCTCGCGGTTGCGCAGCTTGCTGCGCTCGCGGAGCGACAGGTCCTCGACCGGCTCCCCTTTCAGCCGGTATTGACCGTCCGTCGGAGAATCCAGCAGCCCGGCAATCGCCAGCAGCGTCGACTTGCCGCACCCGGACGGCCCGCCGATCGAGACGAACTCGCCGCGATGGACGTCGAGATCGATTCCCGACAGCGCGTGGGTCTCCACGTCTTCGGTCAGAAACACCTTGCTGACACTCCGCATCGAAATCAGCGGCTGCATACGCGCACTCCCACCGGTCGACAAGTCAGGCACGGTCTTTCGGGCTTCGTCATTCGGACTTCGTTCGTCATTCGGGACTTCGACATTCGTCATTCAACCGAGATCCGGTCCGCGTCACCCCGCGACGGAAGATCCGACAGAATCACCTGGTCCCCCTCCGTGAGGCCGTCGCGAACTTCGATCGTGTAAACCGAACCCCGGCCCAGGCTCACGCCCGTGCGGATAGCCTGCCGGCCGTCGCCTTCCAGGCGGAACAGGCTGACGGTGCTGTCGGGCTGACTGTGCGCCGGCCGGTCGACGTACAGCACGTCTTCGAGACGCTCGATCTCGATTGTGCCGTTGATCAGCAGGTCGGGCCGTGCTCCCTGCGGCCGTTCGCCTTCGAGCGCGACATCGACGGTGACCGTACCATTCCTGACCGCAGGGTCAACGCGTGTGACCCGACCAGGGATGACGGCGCTGCGGATGTCGATCGCGGCCTGTTGACCGCGGACCACTTCGCGGGCCTGGGTCTGCTCGATCTGCAGCACGGCTTTGAGACGCTGGGGATTGATGATCTTCGCCAGCGCCACCGCGTCACCGGCCCGCTGGCCGACCTGCCAGGGCGCGTCGGGCGAGGGGCCGATCTGCGTCAGGATGCCGTCGACGCCCGCCCGG
>JBOHST010000089.1:0-1502 GCA_050733375.1 Gemmatimonadales bacterium | reverse complement strand
GACGCGCTAACTCCGCACCCTGCGGTTGGTGCGGGAGGGAGCGTGTCTGTACTCGCGGAGATTCTCGGTCAAGCGGCCCGTTGAGCGGCTGCGGCCAGGGCGACCACACCAACGACGATCCCGGCGGCGATCGCCATATTCCGTATCTGGGGACTCGTGCGTATACCGGTTTCAATGTACGACACGAGATGCTCGCAGTTATTGAACACAGCATCGTATGGCCGTGTCGGTCCCGTCAGTACTTGATGAATCCTTCGAATCGCAGCACTCTCATCAGCTACCCGGCGCACAAGCGACCAGCCCTCGCTGGGGTTGTATGGATCGAACCGGAGTCCTGCCGCTGAGAGCTCGAGAAGGCGGGCATTCCAGTGGCCCCAGCCAGAGACTCCGGACTGGTTGGCTACGTCGAGGAAGGCGATATGCTTGACTCCCTTTTCGGGCGAGTACCGCTCGACGACGTAGAGTCCAGGACCCAGCAGATAGTTCGGCATATCGGTTCTCCAGCTCCTTCCAGGACGCAGTTACACTTACTACCACGATTTCGGCGGACGCCGCCCAGCCGTCGTTGTTCTTGAATCCCACCGCCGTAATCTAGTCGGTCACACAGGAGGTGCCTACATCCGGAACCGTAGTGCGCGGCACCACGTGGGGCGGCAGTTCACGCAGGATTTCTCCAACGTCGTCAGCGAGTGCCGTGGTGATGGGTTCCTTGCCGGCGAACATCGTCGTGTTCCAGTCGAACTTGGTCAATGCCAGGGGCGACGCCTTCGTGGCGGAAGCGGCGAAAACGCTGTAGTATCGCCGTCATGCGACTCACCGTATGCCGCCTCGTTGCGATTGGATTGCTCGCGCCAGGGCTCGCGCTGGCTGCCCAAACCCCGACCTACACGCCACCACAACTGCCGGCGCCGCGCGGCTTCCGCGTGTTCATCGTCCCCGACATGGAGGGGATGGGGAGGGCGGTGGACATCCGCGAGGTAATCGCCGGGAACGAAGGGGAGCAGTACAAGACACTCACCAGCCACGACTACTGGGACCACTTCCGCGGCCTCCTGACCCGCGAGGTGAACGCGACGATCGCCGGGGATCATTTCGCACAACTTTGCGTTCGACTCGTTCACGGTCAACGGGGTCGCGCTGAACGAAGCGGGGATCACGGCCTTCATCGGCGGCGAGATGGGGGTTCCCCTGGCGTTGGCGACGGGCGACAACGTGCTGACGGCAGAGACGCGATCGATGGTCGGACCGATCGAGACGGTGACGACGAAACTGGCGCAGAGTCGCAGCGCGGCCGCGGTGTTTCACCCCACGACCGTGCAGCGGTGGATCCGCAGCGCCGCGACGCGAGCCGTGCGCCGGGTGCGGCTGGGTGAGCTCAAGCCGTTGCGGTTCGAGCGGCCCTATCGCGTCGCGTTCTGCATGCGCTCCACCTATCAGCCCTGGGTCTTCGAAGCGACGGCGCGGCTCGCCGGCGTGCAGCGGGTGGCCGAGGACCCGACGGG
>JBOHST010000088.1:0-17596 GCA_050733375.1 Gemmatimonadales bacterium | reverse complement strand
TCGGCGCTGCGCGGGACGTTCCGCAACGACGGCAAGACCCGCGACGAGTTCCTGCGGCTGGTGCACGGCGGGGCCGGGCTGCCGTGACGGCGCCCCCGCTTGCGGGGAAAATCGCGGTCGTCACAGGGGCGTCGCGCGGCATCGGGCTCGCGGTGGCACACGCGCTGCGCGCGGCCGGCGCCCACGTGGTGCGGCTCGCGCGTTCGCTCAGCGATGGCTCGGGCGAACGGGAGACGACGATCCGCTGCGACGTGACCCGTCCCGATGAGGTGGAGCGGGCGCTCCAGCGGGTGATCGCCGACGTCGGCGTGCCGGACATCGTGGTGAACAGCGCCGGCGTGTTCTACGTCAAGCCGCTCGCTGAGACGACGGTGGCGGAGTTCACCGAGACGATCGGCGCCAACCTGACCGGCCCATTCTTGGTGGTCCGGGCGCTCCTGCCCAAGCTCGTGGGCCGCGGCAGCGGCCATGTCGTCACGATCGGCTCGTCCAGCGATCATCTCGCGTACTCCGGCAACTCCGCCTACGCCGCCAGCAAGTACGGGGTGCGTGGCATGCACGAGGTGATGGCAGTCGAGCTCGCCAATAGTGGCGTGCGCACCACCCTCGTGTCTCCGGGCGCGGTCGATACCGACATGTGGAATGCCATCGACCCCGATTCCAAGCCCGGCTTCCGCAAGCGCAAGGACATGATGCGACCTGAGGACGTGGCGGAGGCGGTGCTGTTCGCGGTGACGCGGGACGAACGCATGACGGTATCCGAGATCCGGCTGGCGCCGACGAGACGATGATGAGAAGCGCGATCAGCGGTCAGCGATCAGCCATCAGCATACTGTTCGGCGTATCGCTCACCGCGCAGCAAATGCCCTTATCTACGGACTCGTCAAGCCGGAGCCTCAGGAAACGCCGTTCTCCTTCATCGAGACCTACGGGCCGAGGAACCAATCGGATCCCGTCTACCACGAGCACTTCGCCATTCACGACGTGCCGCCGGAGCAGTATGTTCTGGGAGTCGCCATTGAGGGGAAGCGTGTCTATCGCCGCGTGAGAGTCGAGTCTGGGAAGCTCACCTGGGTCGCGTTTCGACCCGATACACCCAGATAAGGTCGAGCCTCGGCGGACCACGCACCACGCACAGCCTTATGCATATCGAGCTGATCGAGATGCTGCGCTGTCCCGAGGAGCACCGCGAGGAGTTCCTGGTGCTCTCGACCAGCGAGATGAACGGCCGCATGGTGCGGCTCGGTCTGGTGGGCTGTCCCGTGTGCCACCGCGACTTCGAGATCATCGACGGCATCGTGGATTTCACCGAAGTCGTCACCGGTGAGCGGCAGCTCCGGTCGGTCCGACGGACCCCGGCGCCCAAGGCACCCGAGGTGGACGTGCAGTCGCTGCAGGCGTTGCTCGAGCTCGGCGGTCCCGGCGGCTATGTCGTCCTGCTGGGCACGGCGGCGCGCCACGCGGTGGGACTGGCGAGCCTCATGGCCGGGATCCACTTCGTCGGCATCAACGCCCCGCCCGAAGTGGAGGAGCTGCCGATCCTGAGTCTGGTCGAGTGCGATCGCGTGATCCCGTTGCGTCTATCGATGGCGCGGGGCGTGGTGGTGGGGGCCGAGCTGGCGCGGTCGTCCTGGGGGGCCGAGGGGCTGCGGGTCCTGCTGCACGGCCGTCGCTGGGTCGTCGAGTCGGAACAGCCGACCCTGCCGGCGGGCCTCCTCAAGCTGGCGGTGGGGCAGGGCCTCTGGGTGGGGGCAAAGCAGTAGTCGTCAGTCTTCGACGCCCACGCTGACCGCCTCGGCGGCGCTGTACGTCCGGTCGATCAGCTCCTGGTAGTTCTTCTCCACGACGCGCCGCTTGACCTTGAGCGTCGGCGTGAGCTCGCCCGACTCGATCGTGAAATCCCGCTCCAGCAGCACGACCTTCTTGGGCCGCTCGAATCTGGCGAGGTCGCCGAGCTTGGCGTTGACCTCGGCTTCCATCTTCTGTTGCACGGCTGGAAGCGCGATCAGCTCGCGACGGGAGCCGAACGACAATCCCTCCCCCTTGGCCCACGTCTCGAGCGCCTCGTAGTTCGGCACGACGAGAATGATCGAGAACTTGCGTTTGTCCCCCAGCAGCACGGCGTTGGCGACAAACTTGTTGAGCTTGACCTGGTTCTCGATCGGCTGCGGGGCGATGTATTTGCCGCCCGCCGTCTTGATCAGGTCTTTCTTGCGGTCGGTGATCTTGAGATACCCGTCCGCGTCCAGCTCGCCGATGTCCCCGGTGTGAAACCACCCCTCGGCGTCGATCACCTCGGCCGTCGCCTCGGGCTTGTTGTAGTACCCCTGCATGATGTTCGGCCCTTTGGCGAGGATCTCGCCGTCGGGGGCGATCTTGAGCTGTACGCCCGGTACCGCCGGCCCCACCGTGCCGACCTTGGGCCGGGTCAGCGGATTGAGGGTCAGCACCGGCGCTGTCTCGGTCAGCCCGTATCCCTCGAGCACCGGCAGACTGGCGCTGAAGAAGAACTTGGCGATTTCCGGCGAGAGCGGCGCGCTGCCCGAGATGAAGAAACGGATCCGCCCACCGGTGCGTGCGCGCAGCTTGGAGAAGACCAGCCGGTCGGCGATCCGGTGCTTGAACGCGAGGCCCGCAGGAATCGGTCGTTGATCGAGCTTGAGCGTCGCCCAGTCGTCCCCGGTTTGTTTCGCCCAGAAGAAAATCTTGCGCTTCAGCGCGCTGCCCGAGAGGGCGTTCTCGAGCACGCGGGCATACACTTTTTCGTACAGCCGCGGCACGGACAACACGATCGTCGGGCGGACTTCCAGGAGGTTGGGCCCGACTTTGTCGAACGACTCGGCATAGTTGATGATGACGCCGGCGTCCAGCAGTGTGTAATCCACCATGCGCTCGTACACATGTGACAGCGGCAGCATCGCGAGGCACTCGTCCTGGTTGGTGAGCGCCATCACCTGCAGCCCCGCCTGGACATTGGACCAGAGGTTGTTGTGGGTGAGGATGACACCCTTGGGCTCGCCCGTCGTCCCTGAGGTATAGATCAGCGTGGCGATGGCGTCGGGGGAGACGGCGAGCGCCTCTTCCCGCGCGCGCGGGTACTTCGCCGCGGCGGCCTGGCCCCTCGCTTCGAGCTCGGCGAGCGTGAGCACGCCGGCGCGCTTTGCCTCCGGCTCGAACGCGATCACATGCTGGAGCGTCGGGAGATGGCCCTTGACCTCCAGAGCCTTGGCGACTTGCTCCGCCGTCGAGCAGAACACGGCCACGGCGCCCGAATCACGGAGGATGTACTCGGTCTGTTTGGCCGTAAGCGTGGGGTAGATCGGCACGTCGGCCGCCTGCGCGCACAGGCAGGCGTAGTCAGCGATCGCCCACTCGGGGCGGGTCTCCGAGAGGATCGACACACGGTCGCCCGGCCGGATCCCCAGCTCCCGCAGTCCCACGGCGGCGGCGACCACACGCTGCGCCAGCTCCGTGTGGGTGATTGCCTGCCAGACGCCGCCAACCTTGGCGCGCAACGCCGCGGGGCGCCGGTCGGCATGCCGGTCGACGCTCGCGAAGAAGAGTTGAGTAAGCGTACCCTTGGTCATGGCCGGAACTCCACCACGAAAGTAACGGGGGATCCCGGGACCAACGTCCCGTCGGCGCGACGCGCGGTGGCGGCCACCACGGCCGAGTCGGGCAGCGGACCTCCCGTGAGCCGGAGTTGGAACACCGCGACCCCGGAGCCGTTGGTGGGCACGGTATCCCTTGGCACCAATGTGAGGTTCGAGGCCGGCAAGGGGAAGGTGACGCTCACGGCGATACGGCGGCCGGCCGTCGAGCCCGTGGGCCCGAACGCCAGCACCGTCAGACTGTCCGAGAGAGAATCGGGCCCCGAAACGGTAATGGTGTCTCGTCCGGGCCCGACCGGCCGGATCGAGTCGAGCGGGGCCAGGATCGTGATCGTGATCGGGTTCGAGCGCAAGTTCCCCACGCGAGCCTGCAGCCGGCCGGTGCCGGCATTGCGCCCTACCGTGGTGCCCGCGTTGGAATCGACCACCTGGAGGATGGTGTCGAGCGCGCTCCAGACGAACACCGCCGCCGTCGATTCACCGCGTCCGTTCAACGCCCGGGCGGTGGGTCGGAGCGTGTCGCCCACTTCGATGCGCCCGCTGTCGCGGACCACCACCTCGATGGCGATAACGGCGTCGAAGTCTGGCGACAGCGACTGGCAGGCCGCGATCGCGCACGCGGCCGAGGCGGCGCCGAGCGCCGCCCGCGCGACCTGCCTCAGGGCGCCTCCGCCGACAGGGACGGGGACGCCGCGGGCGGCGCGCCGAGGTCCTGCAGGGCGACCGTGGCGTGCTCGATCCACTTCTGCGCGTCGGGGCCCTTCGGCGGTTGGGCGAGAAACGCCTTGAGGTGCTGCGCGGCCCCGTCCGGGTCGCCGCGCTTCAGGAGCAGGAACGCGAGTCCGTAGTGTGCGCCGGCCAGCGCCTGGTCGACGTCCAGCGACCGCCGATAATGGCGAATCGCCTCATCGATGCGGCCGATCTTGGTGAAGGCGATCGCCATGTTTTGCAGGATCCGCGCGTCGTCCGGGTCGTCGCGCAGCGCGAGCCGGTAGGACGTGAGGGCCGCGTCGAAGTCGCCCTGCCGCTCGAGGGCGAGCGCCTCGTTGAGGTAGTCGAGGCGTTGGGGTTGGAGATCGTCGGACCAGCCGCCGAAGAGGCGGCGCCAGAAACCCATGTGGCGAAAATAGCTTGCGGCCTCCGCGTTTTGCAATGTAGCTTCCCACGCATGCCACCGGTGCCGCCGTTCTCCTCGCCCGCGCCGCGCCGCGCCCGCGCCGGCCGTCAGTCGCCGAGCGGGGTGTTGCAGGTGGACTGGCCGTTCTTCGGCGAGCTGTGCCGCGCGCTCGCGCTCAAGGTGTTCCACCAGTACGATCCCGATCTGGTCGTCGGGATCGCGAAGGCGGGCGTCATTCCGGGAGCGGTGGTGGCGAGCATTCTGCAGCGCGACTTCGCCTCGATCGCCATCGGCCGTTCGGAGAGCGGCGCGCGTCCCGCGGTCATTGCCGGCCCCTCCACGCTCGTCACCGGGCGGCGCGTGCTGATCGTCGACGAGACGTGCGATAGCGGCGACACGATGAAGCTCGCCCTCGCCGCGATGCGGGAGCTCACGCCTGCCGCGGTGAAGACGGCCGTGAGCTTCCGCACCGGTCCCTACGCGCCCGACTTCGCCGCCCTCGAGACCGAGAGCTTCATCATTCTTCCCTGGGACCGCGAGATCATCGTCGACGGCGAGCTCGTCGTGCGTCCCGACTACGCGGAGAAGCTGCGGGCGTTCGGGGAGTGAAGGATCGGCTCCGCGCCGCGCTCAAGGCGTCCCGCGCCGACTACACCGAAATCCGCATCGAGCATACCTGGAGCGCCTCCGTCAGCTATCGCGGAGCGCGACTCGAGTCGGCCACGGCCAGCGAAGACCGGGGCGGCTTCGTGCGCGCGTTGAACCGCGGGTGTGGCTGGGGCATCGCGGCGTTCACCTCGCTCGACCAGCTCCTCCCGATGGTGGCGCGCGCTACCGAGCTGTCCCGCACCGTGCGGCTGGATGAGCCGATCCAGCTCGCGGCGGTCGCCCCGTCCGTCGCCGACGCGATCCTCGACCTGGACGGCGACGTGCGCGGGATCTCCCTCGCCGAGAAGAAGCGCCTGCTCGAGGGGTACAACGGCGAGATGCTCGCCGTGCCGGGTGTCGTGGATACGCAGGCGAGCTACCACGACGAGATCACCGAGTACTGGTATGGGAACTCCGAGGGGACGTTGCTGCACGAGCTGCGCCCGGAAGTGACGCTCTCGGGGACGGCCATCGCGCGGCGCGACGGCACGATCGAAAAGGGCCTCGAGTCGGTCGGCCTGCGCCGCGGCTGGAACGCCGTGCACGATCATGCGGCGGGTTTCCGCGCAGCGGCGCGTCGCGCCGCTGCGTTGCTCGACGCCCCCACGGTAAAGGGCGGCGCGTATCCCGTGATCCTCGACAACGAGCTCGCGGGCGTGTTCATCCACGAGGCGTTCGGGCACCTCTCCGAAGCCGACTTCGTCTACGAAAACCCGCAGGCGCGCGAGATGATGACGTTGGGCCGCCGCTTCGGGCGATCGGTGCTGAACGCCGGGGACAACGGCGCGGCTCCGGGCCTCCGCGGCACCCTGCCGTTCGACGATGAAGGCACACCCACGCAGGACACGCCGCTGATCCGCGAAGGCATCCTCGTCGGCCGGCTGCACTCGCGCGAAACGGCGGCCAGGCTCGGTGAGCGGCCGACCGGAAATGCCCGCGCCATTTCGTTCCGCCATCCGCCGATCGTGCGGATGACCAACACCTACATCGGCAACGGACAGGGGACGTTCGCGGACCTCCTCCACGACATCCCGCTCGGGGTCTATGCGTGCTCGGCGTGGGGTGGTCAGACGCTGCTCGAGAACTTCTCCTTCACCGCCGCCTACGGGTACATGATTCGCGACGGGGCCCAGGCGGAGCTCGTCAAGGACGTGGTGCTCGCGGGGAACCTGTTCCAAACGCTCGACCGTATCGAGCGCATCGCCGGCGACTTCCGCTGGAATCAGCTGGGCGGCGGCTGCGGCAAAGGCGGCCAATCGCCGCTCGCCGTCACCGAGGGCGCCCCGCACGTGCGGATCGAGCAGGCGTTGGTCGGGGGCGACGTCCCCGCGTGATGGAGCGGGTACTCGACGTCGCGCGCGCGCGCGCCGCGGCCGCCGACGCGCAGTGGCACCGAGTGGAGCGCACGTCCATCGCGTTTGAGGCGGGACGGCTCAAGGCCTGCGGTATCTCCGAAGCGTCTGGCGTCAACCTTCGGGTGGTGCAAAACGGCCGCGTCGGCATCGCGGGAACGACGGCCGAGGACGTGGACGACCTCGTGGCACGCGCGCTCGCCTCGGCCGAGCTCGGGGAAGGGCTGGACATCGTGTTCCCATCCGCGGCTCCGCTCCCCCTCGTATCGACCCATTCCAGGCACGCGGCCGGAGCGCCGCTCGACCGGCTCACCGCGATCGGTGCCGAGCTGGTGGAGCGGGTGTCGCGCGAAGGCTGCCAGGTCAACGTGTCGATCGAGCGCGAGGTCGCCGAAACGCGCGTCGCCAACACCGCCGGCGTGGACGCGACTTACCCGGCGACCGGTGTCGCCGTCAGCGTCGACCTGACGCGCTTTGCCGGGGACGACGTCCTGCTGGTCTACGATTTCTATGCTGGCGCCGACCTCCCCGAGCCGGCCGACCTGGACGCCCTGGTGCATACGATCGCGGACCGGTTCGTGCCGGCGTTGCGCGTGGTGGCGCCCCCGGAAGGGTCGCTGCCCGTGGTGTTCACGCCCGCGGGTCAGGCCGCGATTCTGCTGCCGCTCGAACAGGCATTGTCCGGGAAGTCGGTGCTGCAGGGGGTTTCGCCCCTCGCCGGAAAGGAGGGCACGCGGTTGTTCGATGAGCGGTTCGCGCTCACCGATGACCCGCTCATCGCCGGGCGCGCTGGCTCGCGCCCGGTGGATGACGAGGGTGTGCCCTCGCGCGTCGTGCCGCTGGTGGAGCACGGGGTGGTGCGGCAGTTCGTCTACGATCTCGAAACCGCCGCGCGCGCCAAGACCTCGAGCACGGGGCACGGCAGTCGCGGAACGTTCGGCAAGCCGCGCATCGGCTACTCGAATCTGGCGGTGGGACCTCGTGCCCCCGACACCAGGACCCCGGCGGTCCGGCGCCTCGGCGGGGGACTGATCGACGGCATCGCGGATGGC
Organism: Gemmatimonadales bacterium; assembly: GCA_050733375.1. GTDB lineage: Bacteria > Gemmatimonadota > Gemmatimonadetes > Gemmatimonadales > GWC2-71-9 > DASTHG01. The sequence goes on along the minus strand of JBOHST010000088.1, from coordinate 9,816 downwards.
CTCGTGGTGGATGATCTGATCGGAGTCGGGCAGGGGAACGTCATCGGCGGCGCCTTCAGTCACCCCGTCGCGCTGGCGTTTCGGGTGCAGCGGGGCGAGATCACCGGCCGCGTGAAGGACGCCGCGGTGGCGGGAAACGTGTACGAGCTGCTGAAACAGATCGGCGGGTTCTGGAACGACGGACGATGGATGGGAAGCCGGTGGGCGGCGTCGCTGCGGTTGGAAGGGGTGAGCGTGGCCCGACGGTGAGCGTCGCGGCTGCCGGTGCGACTCAGCTCGCGCCCAGCGCTTCGCTGTAGCTCATCCCCGTCGTCATCTTCTCGTACACCTCCTGCAGGGTTGCCGGTGACGCCGAGAGAAACCGGCAGTGCGGATCATCCTTGCTGCGACACTCCACTTCCATCACCGCGACGGACTCTCCCGACACACGACCCAGGAAGTCCGCCAGCATGCCGGCGGAGAAAAAGCACATGGGCATCTGCGCCGTGCCGGGCTCGGCCTCGAGCCAGTCGGCGGAATCGAGCGCCAGCGCCGCTCCGCCGAGCGGCGCCACGCGAAGACTGCCCCATCCCTTCGTCTGGAAAAACTCCGACAGCACCTCGCCGAAGTGGGCGGCGTCGAGATCCCCGGGGCGGTCGATACCGCTGCGGGCGACGAGCCAGGCGGCGAACGCCTCATAGACTCCCTCCCCGGAGGCGTAGCCCGTTTCCTGGAGGATGGCGATGGCGGCGTCCGGCGCGTGTTGCTGCAGGCTGCGGTGCAGTTGACGCAGGCCGCCCTGGCCGATGGTGAGGCCTGTGGTCGTCATGGAGGTCGCCAACTTAAGCCTTGGAGGTCGCGCGACGCAACAGTTCCGCTTCGTCGATGACTGGAACGCCGAGGGTTTTCGCCTTCGCGAGCTTCGATCCGGCGTCTTCCCCCGCGACCAGCGACGAGGTCTTCTTCGACACGCTGTCCGAGACGTGGCCCCCGGCCGATTCGATCAGGCTGGTGGCGGCGTCGCGCGAGAGGCTCGGCAGCGTCCCCGTGATCACGTAGGTCTGGCCCGCCAACGGACCGGAGCCCGCCGTTCCGCCGACCGGCTCGGACATGGTCAGTCCGAGCTTCTCCAGGCGCCCGATCAGCTTCCGGTTCGCGGGCGTGGCGAAAAACCCCGCGGCCGCCTCCGCGATCGCCCGCCCCACGCCGCGGATCTCGGCGATCGCGGCTTCCGGCGCCTTGGCGAGCTTCGCCATCGTGCCGAAGTGGCGCGCCAGCAGTTTCGCGCCCTGGGCGCCGACGTGGCGGATGCCCAGGGCATAGAGCAGCGTGGACAGCGGTTGGCGCTTCGACGCCTCGATCGCGTCGAGCAGCTGTTGCGCCGATTTCTCGGCGAACCCCTCGATGGTAAGCAGGAACAGCAGGTTCACCCGCTTGCGGTCGTACAGGTCCGCCACGTCGTCGATGAGTTTGGCGTCGAGCAGGGCGCGCACCCGCTCGTAGCCCAGGCCGCGAATGTCCATGGCGCCGCGCGACGCAAAGTGGACGATGCCTTCGAGGATGCGGTCGGGGCACGAGATGTTGGGGCAGTAGGCCACCACTTCGTCGCGTGGGTGCTCCACCGGGGATTTGCAGATCGGGCAACGCTCGGGCGGCCGATAGGGGGGCTTCCGTCTCACACCCTTCTTCAAGACCGGGCCGAGGATCTGCGGGATGACCTCGCCTGCTCGCGTCACCTCGACCAGGTCGCCGGCGCGGACGTCCTTCGCCTGGATCTGGTCGAAGTTGTGCAACGTCACGGTCGACACCGTGACGCCCCCGATACCCACCGGCTCCAGCATCGCATACGGAGTCAGCGCGCCGGTGCGGCCCACGTTGACGCGGATCTCCAGCAGTTTCGTCACGGCGACCTCCGGCGCGAACTTGCGCGCGATCGCCCAGCGCGGCTCGCGGCCTCCGACGGTCCCCAGCTCGACGTGCAGCACGAGCTGGTTGACCTTCACCACGACGCCGTCGGCACCGTAGTCGAGCGAGGGGAGTAGCCGTTCGAGCGTGGCGATGTCGCGATGCGCCGTGGCCAGGTCCGGGACCAGCTGGTGATGCGGCTCGACCGGGAACCCCCCTTGCCGGAGCTGCTCGAGCAGCGCGTGCTGTGTGTCGAACGGCAGTTTCTGGCCCGGCGCTTCGATGTGAAAGCAGAAGACGCGGAGGCCGCGGCCGCGGGTGATCTTGGGGTCCAGTTGACGCAGCGCTCCCGCCGCGGCGTTGCGCGGGTTGGCGAATAACGGCTCGCCGACCTTGGCGCGTTCCTGGTTTACGGTGGCGAATCGGGTCTTCGAGAGGTACACCTCGCCGCGTACCTCCATTAGCTGCGGCCAGCCCTTCCCCTGCAGCCGCAGCGGCAAGTCGAGCACGGTGCGAAGGTTCGGGGTGACGTCCTCTCCCTCGACGCCGTTGCCGCGCGTGGCGCCGGTGGTGAGCACCCCGTCTTTATAGGTCAGGCTCACCGCGGCCCCGTCGATCTTGACCTCCAACGTGTAACCTGCCCGGCTGACTTCGCTGACGAGGCGCGCGTTGCGCTCCTCCCAGGCGGTGAGCTGCGCCTCGTCGAAGGCGTTGGCGAGCGACAGCATCGGCACGAGGTGGCGGTGTTTCCGGAAGGCCGCCGACGGCTCGGCGCCGACGCGATGGGTGGGGGAGTCGGGGGTGCGGAGCTCGCGGTGCTGCGCCTCGAGGGCCTGGAGCTCCTGAAACAAGCGATCGAACTCGGCGTCCGACAGCTCCGGACGATCGAGCGCGTAATAGGCGTGGCTCGCCCGCTCGAGCAGCCGCCGAAGCTCGGCGGCGCGCGCTGCCGGCGTGGTCACTGGCCTTTGGCTTCTTCTTGGATCACTGCCAGGGCGACGCCCACCAGCCGGTCCAGCTCCTCGGCGCTCGCCTTGGGGAGCAGTCCCTCACCCCAGGCTCCATCCTGGCGGCCGAAGACCTCCATCAGCCGCCGCAGGAAGGAGAGCAGCGCCACCCGTTCCAGCTCCATGCGTCGCAGCGCTTCACCCGTCTCCGCCTGTCGCTGGGCCAGCCGCTCGTAGCGGTGGGCGTTGCGCAGCGCCTGCGCGGTGAGCGACGCGACCACCTGGACGAACCGTACATCGGCGTCCGAGAAAATGGGGCCATCCCGGAAGGCGCGCAGGAAAATCGCGCCGATCGCCACGCCCCGCCAATTGATGGGGACGACCGTGATCGATTTCACGCGCCGGTTCGTGAGCTCGGATTTCACGTGCTTCAGCGTGGGATCGTTGATCGCGTCGGGAATGAACACGGTCTCGCCGTGGTGGATAGCGCGCTTCAGCTCGGGGTAGCGCTCCAGATCCACGAGGTGATTGCGGATCGTCGGGTCCTCGTAGGACGCCACCAGCCGCACGTGCGTGCCCCCGCGTTCGGAGAGGAAAATCGAGCAGCGATCTAACCCGAACGACTCGCCCAGTTTGCGGGCGATGGATTGGAGGATGTCGATGAAATGCAGCGAGCCGGAGATCTCCTTGAGAATCTCGATGACCGCGAGCAAGTGCTTCCGTTCGTGCTCGAGCTCGGCGATGCGCGCTGCCAGGCGCTCGGTCTCGGCGAGGGTGAGGGCCGATGAGATGGTCATGCGCATACAATGGCGACCGCGCGCGCGGCGCGTCAAGTTGCCGGGCGTTCCGAGCCGCGATAGCTTCGGTTCCATGCGGACTCTCCTGGTCATGTGCCTCGTGACCGGCACGCTCGGGGCGCAGACCCGCCCTGCGCCGACCGCCGCCCCGACCCCGATCGGCTCCTGGACCGTCGTGCCCCAGCTCCGGGGTATGGGCCGGTCCGTCGACACCGCCGCCACCGCGGCGCGCCGCCGGGCGCTGCTGGCGCGCATTGGGCGCGGGGTGGTGCTGATTCCCGCCGCCCAAGAGCGCGATCTCGAGCTGGACTACATCCAGGACAACGACTTCCGGCAGAACAACACGATCTTCTATTTCACTGAGCTCGAGTCGCAGCACGCCTGGCTCCTGATGACGGCGCGTGGGCGTGACTCGACTGACATCGTGCTGTTTCTGCCGCCGCGCAACCCGGCGCAGGAGCGCTGGACCGGGATCCGGCTCGGTCCCGACAGCACCGCCGCGCGGCTCACCGGCATCGAGACCGTCCTGCCGACCGACTCGCTCGAGCGGCGCCTGCGGCTCGCGCAGTTCCGCGCACGTGGACCCATCTATGTGCCGCTCGACGTCACGACGAAGGACGAGCGCCGCGTGCTCGACCTGGTGTTCGGGGACCGCGACGTCCGCAACCTGCGGCCCATCGTGGACTCCCTGCGACTCGTCAAGGATGGCGTGGAGCTGGCGCGGCTCCGGATGGCGGTGAACATCAGCGTGGTGGGGCACCTCGCGGCGATGCGCGCCGCCCGGCCGGGGGTGTACGAATTCGAGATCGAGGCTGCCTTCGAGGGCGCGGTGCGGCGTGAGGGCGCCGATCGCCTGGGCTATCCCTCGATCGTCGGCAGCGGAGTGAACGGCACCACCTTGCATTACGACACCAACCGGCGGCGCACCACCGACGGCGACATGGTCGTGATCGACGCGGGGGCCGAATACGGACAATACACCGCCGACGTCACGCGCAGCTGGCCGGTGAGTGGCAAGTTCACGTCGCGCCAGAAGGCGATCTACGACCTCGTGCTCGGATCGCAACAGGCGGCCTTCGACGCGGTGCGACCCGGCGTCAAGATGGCGACGCTGGACAGCATCGCCCGCGCCCATATGAAGAGCCACTCCGGGACGCTGTGCGGCGACAAGATCTGCGACGCGTACTTCATCCACGGCCTGGGACATTGGATCGGCATGGACGTGCGCGATGTGGGGGACAACACCACGCCCCTTGCCCCAGGCATGGTATTCACGATCGAGCCGGGTATTTACCTGCCGGCAGAGAGTCTCGGCGTGCGGATCGAGGATGACGTCCTGGTCACGGCGACCGGGGGGGAGTGGCTCTCCGCTGGGGCGCCGCGCTCTACGGAAGAGATCGAGCGAGTGATGCGGGAGGCGCGGAGCGGGCGCCGCTAGGCCTTGCGGAGCCGCTCCCGGGCAGCGTCGGCCTTGTGGTTCCGCAGATCGGCGAGCGCGGCCGCGGCGAGGCGTTTGTAGTGCGGGTCCATCGGGTCGCCGACAGGAAGCCCTTCGATTGCCTGCAGCTGATCGATGGCCTTGGCCGGCTGCGCGACGTCGAGGTAGACGCCCGCCAGCTCCAAACGATGGTAGATGAGCTGGGGGTTGAGGGCTACGGCGCGCTCCATGTTGACGACGGCGCTGTCCCACGTGGCGCGATCCATGAACCCCGCGCCGAAGAGCGTCTTCGCGAAGAACCGGGTGATGCTCGACGCACGCTTCACTTCGGCGTTCCACATGCCGAGGATGTGGTAGGCGCCGTCGTGCCGCGGGTCGACTTGGACGGTACGCCGGGCCTCGTCGTAGATGAGCTTGGCGAAGCGCACGCGCTCCTTCCCGCCGCGGGTGCGCGTCAGCCGACCGAGCACCAGCGCCAGCGCGAAGTGGGCGTTGGCGTCGGTTGAATCGGCACGGATCGCCCCGTCGGCCCAGGTGCGGCCCAGGGAATAGAGGCTGTCGCGCCGTTGCTCGAGCGAGTCGCCCAGGAGCTGTTTGGCCACGTCGGAGATCTCCCGGGCGGCTTTCCACAGCGCCTCGGCGTAGCGCGAGTCGCGTGAGCCGCCGGCCCGCTCGATAGCGTCGATGGCCGCCTGGTAGTGACGCAACGCCTGCTCGGACTGCAGCGCCGAGCGGGCGCTGTCGCCGAGCGCGAGATCCTCGGCGGCGGTCGACTGTGCCGTCGCCGGATCGGACAGGACGACGAGGGCGATTAGCGAGACGAAGGCACGCATCGAAGGACTTCGCGGGGGAGGAGTGTCACAATGCTGGTCGTGCCTCTGATTGAGCGCAAGCGGGACGGCGGGTCCCTGACCCCCGAGGAATGGTCGGCGCTCGTTGCCGGCTACACCGCGGGGCGCATCCCCGACTACCAGATCTCGGCGCTGCTGATGGCCGTCATGTGGCGCGGGCTCGAGCGCCAGGAGCTCGCCGCCCTCACCGACGCCATGATCGCCTCGGGCCAGCGGCTCACCTTCGACGGCTGGACCACCCCCCGCATCGATAAGCACTCCACCGGCGGCGTGGGTGACAAAGTGTCGCTCGTCCTTGCCCCGCTCGTCGCCGCCTGCGGGGTGGCCGTGCCGATGATGTCGGGCCGCGGCCTGGGGCACACCGGCGGCACGCTTGACAAGCTCGAGGCGATCCCCGGCTTTCGGACCGACCTCTCGCTCCCCGAGGCCAAGGCGCAGCTGCAGAAGCTTGGGGTGGTGCTCATCGGCCAGACACCGGAAATCGCGCCGGCCGACAAGCGGTTGTACGCCCTGCGCGACGTCACCGGCACCGTCGCGGCGATCCCGCTCATTTCCGCCAGCATCATGTCGAAAAAGCTGGCGGAAGGACTCACCGGCCTCGTGCTCGATGTGAAGCACGGGGGCGGGGCGTTTCTGCCCGAGACGGAGCGGGGGCTCGAGCTGGCGCGGACGATGATCGCCTTGGGGGAAGACCGGGGCTGCCCCACCGTCGCGTTGCTCACGGCGATGGACCGTCCGCTGGGTCGGGCGTGCGGCAACGCGCTCGAGACCGAAGAGGCGATCCTCGCGTTGCGCGGCGAAGGCCCCGAGGACCTGTTGGAGGTGACGTACGCCCTCGGCGTCGAGATGCTGTTGATGGCGAAGATCGAGCGCACTCCGGCCAAGGCGCGCCAGCGGCTCGAGAACGCCCTCAGCTCAGGGATGGCGGCGGAAAAATTCGAGCAGGTGATCGAGGCCCAGGGTGGCAACCCCAGGGTCGTGGAAGATCCCTCGGTCATGCCGCAGGCCCAGGCGGTAGAAGTGTACTCGGCACGCCAGACCGGCGTCGTCACCCGCGTCGAGCCGCGCCCCATCGGTCGCGCGATCGTGGCGCTGGGCGGGGGCCGCGCGACCGTGGAGGACACGGTTGATCCGAGCGTCGGCTTCGTGATCACGGTGAAACCCGGCGACAAGGTCCTGGCGGGGGAGCCGATCGCCTCGGTCTTCGCGAAGGACGCGGCGGGAGTGGAGCTGGCTTTCGAGGCGCTGACCGCGGCCATCACGATCGGCGACCGGCTGCAGGAGAAGCCGTTGCCGCTGGTATCGCATCGCGTCAGCCGCGATGCGGTGGAGCCGCTCGGCGCCGGGGCGAAGAAGAGCGGTCGCGAGGCGGCCGGGAGCCGCAAAGGCTAGAGCTGCTCCGGCGGCCTCGGCTTTCCCGCTCCCGGGCCCCATTCGCGCACGCTGTCCTCATCGCTCGCTTCCCGCACGTCCCGCTCCGCCTGCTCGAGCTCGGTGTAGTCGATGGTTTCGTTGACGCGGCGATGCGCCGTGGGTTCGGGAGGGCGGCCGCGACCTCCGAACAGAAACCAGCCGAGGAGCAGCAGCAGGACGGCGATCGCGACGAGAACTGCGGTCATCCGCGGGGACTACACGTCCAGATTCTTGACGAACTTGGCGTTCTCTTCGATGAACCGCCGCCTGGGCTCCACATCGTCCCCCATCAGCGTCTCGAACAGCTGCGACGCTTCGAGCGCGTCCTCCATCGTGACCTTGAGGAGCGTCCGCTTCGGCGGGTCCATCGTGGTGTCGCGCAGCTGGTCCGGATTCATCTCGCCCAGTCCTTTGTAGCGCTGGATCTGCAGATTGCCCCGGCCCTCGGCGCCATTGCTGAGGCGCTTGACGTACTCGTCGCGCTGTTTCTCGTCGTAGGCGTAGAACTCTTCCTTCCCCTTGGCGACGCGGTACAGCGGCGGCTGGGCGATGTAGATGTACCCGGCGTCGATGAGCTGCTTCATCTCCTTGTAGAAGAAGGTGAGCAGCAGAGTGCGGATGTGGGCCCCGTCCACGTCGGCGTCGGTCATGATGATGATCTTGTGGTAGCGCGCCTCTTCGACCTTGAAGTCTTCGCCGACGCCTGTGCCGATGGCCGTGATGATGGTCCGGATTTCCTCGTTGGAGAGGATCTTGTCGATCCGGGCCTTCTGGACGTTCAAGATCTTGCCGCGTAGCGGCAGGATCGCCTGGAAACTGCGGTCGCGCCCCTGCTTGGCCGAGCCGCCGGCCGAGTCGCCCTCGACCAGGTACATCTCGCAGAGGCTGGGGTCGGTGAGCGAACAATCGGCGAGCTTGCCGGGGAGCAGCCCACTGTCGAGGGCGTTCTTGCGGCGCACCAGCTCGCGCGCCTTGCGCGCCGCTTCGCGGGCCCGGGCGGCGCTCAACGCCTTGGCGATGATCGCCCGGGCGACGCTCGGGGTCTTGTCGAGAAAGTCGCCCAGCGCCTCGTTCACTACGCTCTTGACGATGCCTTCGACCTCGGAGTTGCCGAGCTTGGTCTTGGTCTGGCCCTCAAATTGCGGGTCTTTGACCTTTACGTGGAGCACCGCGGTGAGGCCCTCGCGCACGTCGTCACCCGTGAGGGTGAACTCCTCCTTCTTGAGGAGACCGTCCTTCTTCGCCCACTCGTTGATGGTGCGGGTGAGCGCGGACTTGAACCCGGTGAGGTGCGTCCCACCCTCGTGGGTGTTGATGTTATTGACGAACGAAAAGGTATTCTCGTTGTAGCCGTCGTCGTATTGGATCGCGCCTTCAACCTCGACGCCTTCGCGCCGGGCTTCGAACGCGATCACCTTCTGATGCAGAGCCTTGCGGCTGCCGAGCAGCCACTTCACAAACTCGACCAGGCCTCCCTTGTAGAGGTAGGTCTCCTCCTTCTTCGACCCCTTGCGCTCGTCCGTGAGGGTGATCTGCAGGCCCTTGTTCAGGAATGCGAGCTCGCGCAGCCGGGTGCCGATGGTGGCAAAGTCGAACCGTGTTTCGGTGAAGATCGCATCATCGGGCCGAAACGTGATGGTGGTGCCGGTCGCCTTCGCCTTGCCCAGAACCTCGAGTTTCCGTTTGGTTTCGCCGCGCTCGAACGCCATGTGGTGGCGCTTGCCGTCCCGGTCCACCCACACCTCCAGCTGCTTCGACAAGGCGTTCACGACCGACACACCGACCCCGTGCAGCCCGCCCGATACTTTGTACGTGCTCTTGTCGAACTTGCCGCCGGCGTGCAGCACCGTGAGCGCGACCTCGACCCCCGGCTTTTTCTCCGTCTTGTGATTGTCGACCGGTATGCCGCGGCCGTTGTCGACCACGGTGATGGAATCGTCCTCGTGGATCGTGACGTCGATTTTAGTGCAGTACCCCGCCAACGCCTCGTCCACGGAATTGTCCACCACTTCGTAGACAAGGTGGTGCAGCCCGCGGCCGGACACCGAGCCGATGTACATCGCCGGCCGTTTCCGCACCGCCTCGAGGCCTTTCAGGACCTGGATCGCGTCGGCCTGGTAATCGCCGTTGCCGTTCTGTTTCTGTTTGGTCGCCGCGGGCTTTTTCGATTTCGCCATGGGTTACCGTGCGAGGAGCCAACGTACGGTCTTGATGCGTCCGGCGCCTCGGCCCGCGTTGATGCGGGCCATGATGTCGGGCATCATCAACTGCAATTCGTTCATCCAGGCGCTCGTCGCGACGCGCACGAACAGGGTGCCGTCGGGCGAGACGCTCTCCGGGGTTGTGACCGACGCGATCTGCGGTCCCACCAGCTCCGGCCACTCGACCACCACCTGCGCTTGCGCGATGCGGGGGCCGATCCCGGAGCGGGTCAGGTACCCCTGGAGGGCTTCCCCCACTGCCATGGGGGCGCGACGCCGTGGCTT
>JBOHST010000087.1:0-7443 GCA_050733375.1 Gemmatimonadales bacterium | reverse complement strand
GCGATGCCGATGCCCGTATCAGTGACCTCGACGCGCGCGTCGCCGTTCCCGGCCCGGCCCACGAGGCGAACCCGGCCGCCGTCCGGTGTGAACTTGATCGCGTTGGAGAGCAGATTCAACAACACTTGACGCACACGCACGGTGTCCGCCGAGAGCGCGATCGTTTCGCCTGGCACGTCGACTTCCAGGGTGTGCCGCCGCTTCTCCGCCTGGGCACGCACGCTATCTGCCGCCTCGCGCAGCAGCGCGCGCAGGTCGAGCGACTCGAGCGTGAGCTGCAACCGTCCCGCCTCGATTTTCGACAAATCCAAGAGCTCGCTGATGAGCTGGAGGAGGTGGCGCCCATTGCGAGCCACGGTTTCGAGAAAGTCTTGTTGCACGGCGGTGAGTGGCCCGACATTCTCGGTCAGCAACATGTCACTGAATCCGATGATGCTGTTGAGCGGGGTGCGCAGCTCATGCGACATGTTGGCGAGAAAGTCACTCTTCAGACGACTCGCCTTGGCGAGCTCTTCGTTCAGCCGCGTGAGCTCGTCGGACTGCTCCTCGAGGTACTGGGCGGTGCGCCGCACTTCGGTCGCGAGGCGCTTGGTGTGCTGAAATGCGGTTTCCCGCTCGGCGGCAATCGCGAGGTTGGGTACCGCGAGCTCCAAGGCGTCGAGTTGGTCCGGCGTGAACGCGTCGGCCGGCAGCGCCACCAACAATCCCACGAGTCGACCTGCCGACCGGAGCGGCGCAACGCCAAGCTCGCGCCCGCCCGTCGTCGGAAGCCGCAGCTTCTGACGGGCTGCGGCATTCTGCTCGTTGGGCAGGCGCAGCACACCCATGGCCCCATCGCCCACCAGATCGCGCACCGTCATGCGAGACAGCGGCCGCGGCTCGAGGCCCCGAGCGGCCGTCGGCTCCCACTCGTTCGCTTCATAGTCGGGCTGGTACAGCACCAACCCCGTTGCGCCGGTAGCCTCGGCGAGTACGTCGAGCGCCGGGGTGAGTCCGGCTCCCTCTCGAGGCGCGGCGTTGAGCGCTCCGAGCAACCGCGACATGTAGTCCTGCATCCGCTCGCGCCAGGCGAGCGTTTCGGCCATGCGGTTCACGCCTTGGGACATGGCGCCGAACTCTCCCGCTTCTTCGGGGAGGCGAACGCGGTATTCCCCGGTCGCGACCCGTTCCAGCGCCGCCACGATCGCCGCGAACGGTTCTGCGAGGCGGCGTCGGCTGTAGAACAGTCCGATGCCAAGCGACGTGAGCACCGCTGCGACAATGATCGTGGTGGCGAGGGCGCTCTGCTGCGCGGCGTCGCTCAGGTTCTCGGCGATCTCGCGAATCTGATCCCGTTCCGCCTCGGCGGCGGGGGTGCGGGTCGCGATCTGCATGCGGTCGAGGGTCCGCAGAATGGTCAAGACGTCGCGCTCGGCACGGGTGGCGTCGAGCCAGGCAATCAGCGCGATCGTGAGGCCGGCGAGCGCCACCGCGAAAAACGTGGCGAAGAACTGTCGCGTGATGCTCGGCGCCCGGCGTCGCGGCGCGGGGAGCGGTACGGAGGATCGGTTCATCGGCCCTCTATTAGTAGGATGGGGGGTGTCGTTCAGACAAGAGCGGCGGCGGGGCCGCGCTGGGCCTTGGCGGGGCCGGGGCGGGGGTCGTATCGTTCTAGTGTGCCTGCATCTCCGACACCTTGAGCGACCTCCTTAACGCCCTGCGTGAGGCCCTGGCTGACCGCTATGTCCCTGAGCGGGAGTTGGGACGCGGGGGTATGGCCACGGTCTTCCTGGCCGAGGACCTCAAGCATCGACGCAAGGTGGCGATCAAGGTGCTGCACGCCGAGATCGCCGCCGCCATTGGCCCCGACCGATTCCTGCGCGAGATCGAGATAGCCGCCCGACTCCAGCACCCCCACATCTTGCCCCTGTACGACTCAGGAGCCGCTGGAGGCTTCCTGTACTACGTCATGCCCTTCGTCGAGGGCGAGTCGCTGCGCGATCGGTTGATGCGCGAGAAACAGCTGTCCCAGGAAGACGTCGTCAGGATCACTTCGGAGGTCGCGAGCGCGCTCGGGTACGCCCACAGCCGCGACATCGTGCACCGCGATATCAAACCCGAGAATATCATGCTCTCCGGTGGGAGCGCGGTGGTCGCCGACTTCGGCATCGCCCGCGCCGCATCGGCGGCCGAGCAGCAGCAGCTGACGCAGACGGGCACGGTGATCGGGACGCCGGCGTACATGAGCCCGGAGCAGGGCACAGGCGATCCCAGCATCGACGGGCGAAGCGACCAGTACAGCCTCGCCTGTGTGGTGTACGAGATGCTGGTGGGCATGCCGCCGTTCACGGGGCCGAACGTGCAGGCGATCATCGCGCGACACTCGATGGATTTCGTGTCGCCGCCCTCGATCGTGCGTGACACGATTCCGGAGACCATGGAAACGGCGCTACTGCGTGCGCTTGCCAAGGTTCCGGCCGATCGCTTCCCGACGGTGATCATGTTCGCCGAGGCGCTCGGCACGCCCTCTACGGTGACGGCGGCCATGCGGCGCCGCAGCACGATCCGCGGCCAGAGCATCGGGGCGCCGTCCGACAGCGGTGGGCGAACTCGCTGGACTCGGCGACTACTGGCCTGGGGCCTGCCGGCCATCGCGGTCCTGGCCGCGGGATGGCTCACGCGCGGTCTCTGGCTTGGGGGCCAAGCGGCGGCGGAGGGCGGCGCGCCGGAGGCACGCCGGATCGCGGTTCTCTACTTTGATGACCGCAGTCCCAACAAGAGCCTGGGTCACGTGGCAGATGGCCTCACCGAGACGCTGATCCACGAGTTGAGCGCCGTCCGGGCGCTGCAAGTCATTTCCCGCAACGGCGTCGCGCCGTATCGTCACGTCGACGTGGGCACCGACAGCATTGCCCGGGCGCTCCGTGTCGGCACTATCGTGGATGGGACACTGGCACAATTGGGCGACAGTCTACAGCTTAGCGTCGCGATACTCGATGCGGCGAGCGGTGATGAGATTGAAGCGACGACCCTCAAGGTGCCGCGGGCCGACCCACTGGTTCTGCAGCTGAACTTGGCCAACCAGGTGGCGCAGTTCCTCCGCCGCCGCCTGGGACAGGAGATTCAGCAGTTCGCGGCGCGCGCGGAAACGCAGAGCACGCAGGCGTGGGAGCTTGTCCAGCAGGCGAAGGCGCTGTCGTTGGACAGCGTGCCAACGATGCTCTCCGCTGGTGATACCGCAGCGGCCACACGGACCCTCGGGCAGGCGGATGCGTTGCTCGCCGAGGCCGCAACCAAGGATCGTAAGTGGACCGCGCCGATTATCGAACGCGGCTGGCTGGCCTGGGAACAACGGAATGTCGCGGGGTTCGAAAAAGGTCCGGCCGCGCGGTGGACGGCGCGCGGAATCGACTTTGCGAATCAAGCCATGCGCCTGCGTCCCGACGACCCCAAGGCGCTGCATCTCCGCGGCACCATGCGATACATCCGCTGGGTGTTGAACCTCGATCCGGCCCCCCTGACCGCGGATCAGCTGTTGGCGGGTGCTGAGCGGGATCTGCGCGATGGGTCCGCCGCCGCCAACCCAAGCCGGGCATCGGCGCTGGCCTTACTGAGCCATCTCTTACTGCGCAAGTCGGAACCGGTAGACGGGAAGCTGATTGCGATGCAGGCCTACGAGCAGGACCCGTACCTCACCGAGGCTCCAGATGTGCTGTGGCGCCTGTTCGCCTCATCGCTCGATCTCGAGGATGCCGCCGAGGCAACGAAGTGGTGCCAGGAGGGGTACCGACGTTTCCCGGAGAATTCGGCCTTCACTGAATGCCAGATCTCGCTCTACGCGCTCCGGGGCCAGAAGCCTGACATAGAGAAGCTGTGGCGGCTGCTCGACCAAAACGTCGCGCTCTATCCGCCATCCCAGCGTGACTATCGCCGACGCCGTGGCTCGCTCCTCGTCGCCATGGCGCTCGCGAACACCGTCCATAAGGACAGCGCCCGGGCGGTCGCGCTGCGCGCCCGGGCCGGGGCCGATGTGGATCCGACTCGCGACCTCATCTACGTGGAAATCCTGGTGCGGAACCTGTTGGGAGACCGGGACGAGGCGATCCAGTTGTTGAAGCTCTATCTCGCTACGAACCCACAGGACCGGGTGACGATCGCCCGGGACAGCACCTGGTGGTGGCGCGAGTTGGGCGACGATCCGGAATTCAAGCGCATCGTCCAGGCGCCGTGACTGCGGCTCACGGGCGGCAGTGTGGCGCGGACGCATCGGGGGGCGGGCGGACATGTGCGCTTGGGGTGGCGGCGCCGCCAACGCGAGTGTGGCGTGAATAGTGCAGACGCCCTCCATGAGTGTCGCAAGCCTTCATGATTACGTTTGTGTAGTGTTCGCCAGGTCAGTCGACGTCACACCGGAGTGCGGCTTGCCGCTCAGGAGGCAGGACACATGCGTTATCCTCTGACAGGGGTTGGAGCTGTCCTTGTAGCACTGCTCGCTATTGGATGCAGCGACCGCAATCAGCCGCTGCCCCCTGGACCGAATATGAGGGTCGTCGATCCACCGGGAACGACGTGCGATTTCCGGCTCCTCAGCCAAATCGCGAACCGCTATTTCGGTCCGGCAGAGGCAAAGATTGTGCGGGGGCTCATCTCTCAGATGCAGGATGGGGGTGCTGGAACGACCACCGCGAAAGATCGCGGTTTCGACGTGATGGCTCGCATCGCCACCAACGTGAATGCCGGCAACACGAATGTCGCGGACGCCGCGGGTCTGACGAACGGGCTCCTGGTGTGCATGTTCACCGACGTGGCAGACTTGCCGGAAACATTCCCGGAAGATTTCACCATCGCCACGAACCCAGCCCTGCGTGGCGCCTACGCCGTGCGCGGCGGGGCGACCGATCCGCTCAGCGCGCCGGTGTTCAGCCGTCCCCTGACCGCCCCGTTCTCGGGCGTCGCGCCTTCGGGGAGCAATACGTGGGCGACTATCTTGTCGAGCAATCCGGCACCGGCCCGTGTGCTGGTCTACGGAATGCCCGGCTCGCAGCCTCAGACGTATGACTGGCGCGTCGTGCCACGCAGCACCGTGTTCTCGCCGCCCGCGGTCGTCGGACTATGCATCGACGCGGATGTCAGCACGACCTCGCTGTTACACGAGGAGCATGTCGGCCTGCTTCCGTTTGTGGATGCCGGTTTCCTGAATCCCGCCACCTGCTCGCCGTTCGCTACGCAGTCGTGGAGTATGCAGGTCGCCAGCCGGCTCGCGCGGTGGGGGATCGACTTCCTCGGTCCGCGGCCGCTTGCCGCGTCGGGGGTGATGAATCCCGGCGGCCTCGGTGGCTCGACCGGCGGTATTGGCAGTGAGTTCGGCCCGGAGGTCGTGAACACCGTGACGCTGACATTCGTCGTGCAGCCGACGGACGTGACGGTCAACCAGGTGATCACGCCGGCATTGGTCGTGCAGGCAACGGCCATCGGGATGTCGACGCCGGTGCCGAATGTCATCATCACCCTCGCCGCAATTGACAACAACGGCGTACCGGCGGTGCTCCAGGGCACGTTAACGGACACGACGGACGCCTCGGGCAACGTGACCTTCAGCGACTTGAGCGAAACCAAGCCGGGTGGGTACCGCCTCACCGCTACGGGCTCGGTAATTGGCCGTCCCGGGATCGCCGTTCCGACGGTCAGTTCCGTGAGGTTCAACGTGCGTCCGTAGTCACCTGGGTAGCACGGCTTCACCACAGGAGCAGGGGGCGGCTTTCACTCGTCGCCCCCTGCTCTGTAGTTTCCATCCCGGTGCGATCCATCATGCGAGCTGGCAGCGACTCGAGGGCTAGCGCCCTGTTGCCCGGCCACGCCCGTCGGGGGAATCCGGGCCAGGCGGCGCCGGCATGAAGGTGCGTGGGACATCCCGCGTTCCCGGTGACAAGAGCATCTCCCACCGGGCGATGTTCGTGGCCGCGCTGGCGCGTGGCCGAAGCGAACTGACCGGCTTGCTGACCGGCGCAGACGTCATGAGCACGGCCAGGATGCTGCGCCAGCTCGGGGTGGCGGTTTCCGCGGTGCGGGGTGCGAGCGTCGTGACGGTGCGCGGCGCCCGGTTTCGCACCCCGCGGACTGTGCTGCACTGTGGCAACTCCGGGACGACGGCCCGTCTCGGGTTGGGCGCGATCGCCGGCCATCCGGTGCGCGCGCGGCTCACCGGCGACGCCTCGCTGCGGCGCCGGCCCATGGGGCGTGTGGTCGAGCCGCTCCAATCAATGGGCGCCACGTTCGCCGGCGATGGCGCCGGCACTCTGCCGCTTACGGTGCGGGGCGGGCATTTGCACGCCATCTCGTACACCCTGCCGATGGCGAGCGCCCAGGTCAAGAGCGCGCTGCTCCTCGCTGCCCTGGCGGGACGCGTGCCGATTACGATCGTCGAGCCGTCGCGGTCGCGGGACCACACGGAGCGGCTGTTCGTGCACCTGGGGTTGGATCTGCGTGAGAACAACGGCGCCATCACCTTTCAGCCGTCGGCGGTCGGCATCGAGCCCTTTGAGATCACGCTGCCCGGCGACGTTTCATCGGCCGCATTTCTCGTGGCGGCGGCGGTGTTGGCCGAAACTGGCGAGCTGCTGATCGAGGGCGTGGGCGTCAACCCGACGCGGACCGGGTTCCTGGCGGTGCTGGAGCGCATGGGGGCGCATGTCGAACGGCTCAATCTCGGCGCGGAGGGCGGTGAGCCGGTGGCCGATCTGCTGGTACGACCGGCCGAGCTCATCGGCACGGAGGTGTCGGCAGCGGAAATCCCGTCGCTGGTCGACGAGGTACCGGTGCTCGCCGCGCTGGCGAGCCAGGCGAGGGGAGAGACCGTGTTCCGCGAGGTAGGCGAGCTGCGGGTGAAGGAGAGCAACCGTCTGGAGCTCGTTGCGGCGAACCTGCGCGCGCTGGGCGGCGAGGCGGAAGCGCGTGGCAACAACCTGTTCGTGCGGGGAGCCGGCCGGCCGCCCAGGGGCCGAGTCGACACGGCAGGGGATCACCGGCTCGCGATGGCGTTCGGCGTGTTGGGAACGCTCCCCGGCGCCGAGGTACGGCTGTCGGAGCGTGCCTCGGTGGCGGTCAGCTACCCGGGGTTCTTCCGCGCGTTGCATCGAATCGGGAGCGATGCGCGTCATCGCAATTGACGGCCCGGCTGCCTCCGGCAAGTCGTCCACTGCGGCCCTGGTGGCACAGCGACTGGGATGGACGCACCTCGATTCCGGCGCCCTGTACCGGGCGGTGACGCTGGCAGCGATCGACCACCTCGCGGAGGCGGACCAATCGGGCTCGCGCATCGTCGCGCTGGCGGAGCAGCTGCCGGTGCGTCTGGTGCTGGTCGGAGAGTCGTTTCGGCCCGAAGTGGCCGGCGTGGACGTGGAACGGGAGATTCGATCCGATCGCGTGACGGCGCACGTCTCCCGGATCGCGGCGATTCCCGAGGTG
>JBOHST010000086.1:0-8761 GCA_050733375.1 Gemmatimonadales bacterium | reverse complement strand
CAAATCGTGGTGCGCGACGGTCGCCGCGCCGCCGCCGTCGCCGCCGAGCTGTGGTATGGCCGGCCGGCCACGCGACTCGACTTGATCGGCGTCACCGGGACGAACGGCAAATCGACCACGGTCA
The DNA here is from genome assembly GCA_050733375.1 of Gemmatimonadales bacterium. GTDB lineage: Bacteria > Gemmatimonadota > Gemmatimonadetes > Gemmatimonadales > GWC2-71-9 > DASTHG01. The sequence goes on along the minus strand of JBOHST010000086.1, from coordinate 8,637 downwards.
TGCTCGCGCGGCACGTGCTGTCGGCGGTGGAGCCGATGGGCTCGATCGGGACGCTGGGGGCGTTCGATCCATCCGGCGCGTTGATCGACAGCGAGGCCGGCAACCTCACGACTCCCGGCCCGATCGACCTGCAGGCGACGCTCGCGGCGCTGGTGACGCGCGGGGCCCGCGGCGTGGCGATGGAGGTGTCCTCGCACAGCCTCGATCAAGGACGAGTGGATGGACTCGCGTTCCAAGTCGCCATCTTCACCAACCTGACCCGCGATCACCTCGACTATCACCAGACGGTCGAACAGTACTTCCACGCCAAGACAAAGCTCGCCAACCATCTCGCGCCGACTGGCCTGGAGGTCGTCAACGCGGATGATCCGGCCTGGCTGCGCATGCGCCGCCAGCACCGTCGCATCACGTTCGGTGAACGGGGGGGTGATGTGACCGCGCGCAAGATCGTAGCCGATGCCGGCGGCTCGGGCTTCGAGCTGGTGACCCCGTTGGGCACCGTCCCCGTGCGGCTGCCGCTCTTGGGACGGTTCAACGTCGCCAATGCCCTCGGCGTCGCCGCGGCGGCGTGGGGGATGGGATTGCCGATCGAGACTATCGCCGAGCGGCTCACGCACGCCCCCCAGGTTCCGGGACGCATGGAGCGGATCGCGGCGCGGCCGTGCACTGTGCTGCGGGACTATGCACACACGCCCGACGCGCTGCAACGTGCGCTCGAGGCGCTGCGGCCGTTAACGGCACGACGGCTGCTCATCGTGTTCGGAGCCGGCGGGGATCGCGACCGCGGCAAGCGCGCCCCGATGGGCGCCATCGCGGTGCGCCTGGCGGACGAGGCCATCGTCACCTCGGACAACCCGCGCAGCGAAGATCCGGAGCGGATTCTTGACGACGTGGAAGCCGGGATGGGGGACACGCCGCATCACCGCGTGACGGACCGCCGCGCGGCGATCGCCCTGGCACTGTCGCTCGCCGGGGAGGGTGACACGCTGCTGCTCGCCGGCAAAGGGCACGAGACCTACCAGGTCGTCGGCACCACGAAGCAACCGTTCGACGAGCGGATGATCGTCCAGGAGCTGGGCGCCTCGTGACCTTCTGGACGAGTGGTCGGGTGGCGGAGACGCTCGGCGTTCCCGCTCCGCTCCGCACGACCTTCGCCCGAGTTTCCACCGACACCCGCCAGCTCGCCACAGGCGACCTGTTCGTCGCCTTGCAAGGTGAGCGGTTCGACGCCCACGATTTTCTCGCCGCGGCGCAAGCGCAGGGCGCCGCTGCCGCGGTCGTGCGGCGCGGCACCACGCCCGTCGACGGGTTGCCGTTCTTCGCGGTGGCCGATACCCTGGCCGCGCTCGGGTCGCTGGCGCGGGGCCGGCGCCGGGCGCTCCCGGCGGGGAGTCCGGTCGTCGCGATTACCGGGTCAAGCGGCAAAACGAGCACCAAGGAGCTGGTGCGCGCCGCCTTGGCGGCGCGCTACCGTGTACACGCCACCACCGGCAATCTCAACAACCTCGTGGGCGTGCCGCTCACCATCCTTGCCACCCCGGACGACGCGGAGGCGTTGGTCGTGGAGGCCGGGGCCAGCCTCCCAGGCGAGATCGCCCGATTGCGCGACATCATCGAGCCCACCATCGGGGTCATCACGAACATCGGCTATGCGCACGTGGAAGGCTTCGGGTCGCTCGAGGGAGTCTTGCAGGAGAAACTGTCCCTGCTCTACGGTGTACCGCTGGCGGTCGTGGGTCCGGATCCCACCGCGCTTGCCGAGCAGGCGCGGCGGCGTACCCGCACGGTAGTCGCGGGGGCGACGCCGCCAGCCGACGTGGTCCCGGACGCGTTCGGGCTGGACGACACGGGCCGTTGCCGGCTGCGCTGGAACGGGCACGATGTTACGCTGCCGGTCTTCGGCCTGCACCAGGCGGAGAACGCGATGTTGGCGCTGGCGGTGGCGCGCGAAGCGGGCGTCGCCCCGGACGCGGCGTTGGCGGCGCTCGCCACGGCGCACGTTCCAGGCGGCCGGGGGCGCGTGATCCGCGCGGCCGATCTCACGATCATCGACGACACCTACAACGCCAATCCATCGTCGCTGCGCTGGGCGGTGGCGTCCGCGGCTCGGCTCGCGCAAGCACGGCAGCGGCCCCTGGCGGTCGTGGTCGGGTCGATGTTGGAGTTGGGGCCTGAGAGTGCGAGATTGCACGCGGCCGCGGCGGCAGACATCATGGGGCGCAAGCCGGTGCTCGTGGGGGCTGTGGGGGAGTTCGCGGCGTCGTTCGCGCCGTATCGCGATCAGCTCGGTGAACGATTGCTGGTCGCCACGGATGCGGAAGCCCTGGGACCGCGGCTCAAGGTCGCGCTGCAGGGGAACGAGGTCGTCCTGCTCAAGGCGTCGCGTGGCGTCGCCCTGGAGCGGGTGCTGCGCCATCTCAGCTAGGGGGGACGGGACTGCCGTGCTGTATCATTGGCTGGCGCCGCTCAGCAAGCAGCACATCCTGTTCAATCTCTTCAACTACATCACTTTCCGGGCCGCCGGCGCGACCGTGACGGCCTTGATCCTCGCCTTCGTGGTGGGCCCGTGGATCATCCGGCGCCTGCGGCAACGCGGTGTGGGCCAGGTGATCCGGGCGGAAGGGCCGTCCAGCCATCAAGAGAAGCGGGGCACGCCCACGATGGGGGGGCTGATCATCATCCTGGCGACGGTAGTCCCGACGCTCCTGTGGGCACGGCTTGATACGCGCTACGTGATCGTCGCCGTGGTGGCCACGCTGTGGATGGGGACCATCGGGCTGCTGGACGACTACCTGAAAATCGTGCGCGGCAAGTCGCAGGGGCTGGTGGCGCGCTGGAAGCTGGCGGGGCAGGTGTCCTTCGGGCTCGCGCTGGGCGTGTTTCTCGTATTGTGGCCGTTTGTTCCCACAATGGCGACGTACACGCAGCTGCCGCTCTTCAAGTACATCTTCCTCGCGCTTCCCTGGTCGCTGTACATCGGTTTCGTCACTTTCGTCGTCACCGCGAGCTCGAACGCCGTGAACCTCACCGATGGGCTGGACGGTCTCGCCACGGGACTCACGGGAATTGCCGCGGGGGCATTTGCCGTCTTCGCGTACGTGTTCGGCCGCGCCGACTGGTCGCGCCACCTTGGCGTCTTGTACCTCAATGGCGCAGGGGAGCTCGCTGTCTTCTGCGCCGCGCTGATGGGCGCCGCACTCGGGTTCCTCTGGTTCAACGCCCATCCCGCCCAGGTGTTCATGGGTGACACCGGCTCGCTCGCGATCGGCGGCGCGCTGGGTACCGTCGCCATCCTGTTGAAAGCGGAGTTCCTGCTCCTCATCGCGGGCGGGGTCTTCGTGGCGGAGACGCTGTCGGTGATCATCCAGGTGAACGCGTACCGCTGGAACAAGCGACGGCACGGAAAAGAGTACGCCGACGCGCATCGCGTGTTCCGCATGGCACCGCTGCATCACCATTTTGAGAAGCTCGGCTGGGCCGAGCCGCAGGTGGTGACGCGGTTCTACATCCTTGGGTTTCTGTTCGCGATGCTCGCGCTCGCGACGCTCAAGGTGCGATGATCCTTCCCGAGACCTGGCGACGTGGCGTGGTGGCGGTGATCGGCCTCGGCAAGAGCGGCGTGGCGGCGACGCGGTTGTTGGCGCGCGAGGGCGCGCGCGTCTACGCCAGCGATGCGCAGCCGGCGCCGATCGCGGGCGACGCGGTCGAGCAACTCCGCGCGATCCCGGGTGTGGAGCTGCAGCTCGGCGGTCACGACCTGGATAAGATCCGCGCGGCGGCCGGCGTGGTCGTCTCGCCGGGCGTCCCGCCCGATGCGCCGCCGGTCGCCGTCGCGCGGGCGGCCGGTGTCCAGGTCGTGTCGGAGCTGAACCTCGGGTTTCAGGCGCTGCCCGGGGTGCGCTGCATCGCGGTCACCGGGACGAATGGCAAGACGACCACCACGGCCCTGATCGCGCACCTGCTGCGTGTGGCCGGGCTCCGGGCCGGGGCGGCGGGGAACATCGGCCGTCCGCTGAGCGATGTCGCGCTCACCCCGGAGCCGCTGCAGTGGCTGGCGGTCGAGGTCTCGTCCTTTCAGCTGCACGACAGCCCGGACTTCGCGCCGGAGATCGGCGTGCTCACGAACCTTGCGCCCGACCACCTCGACCGCTATCCCGACGTGGCGGCCTACTACGCCGACAAGCGGCTGCTGTTTCGCAACGCGACCGAGGCCGGTATCTGGGTCGTGAATGGTGACGACTCAACGGCGCTGGAGCTCGCTACCGGTGCGCGCGGCCGGGTGGTCCGCTTCTCGGTGCGTGGACCGGCCGACGGCTGGTACGGCGCGGCGGAGCGCCGGTTGCGCCTCGGTGGCGCCGAGCTGCTGCCGCGTGACGATCTGCAGCTGCTTGGTATGCACAACGTAGCGAACGCGCTGGCGGCGGCGCTCGCCGTCCAGGAGGTCGGCATCATGCCGGGCGCGATCGCCGAGGGGCTGCGGTCGTTCCGCTCGTTGCCGCACCGGCTCGAGGTGGTGGCGGAGGTAGACGGCGTCCGCTGGATCAACGACTCCAAGGCGACGAACGTCGCCTCCACGATTGTGGCCGTAGAGGCGATGGACCGGCCGTTCGTGCTGCTGCTCGGCGGTCGGCACAAGGGTGAACCGTACACCCGGCTCGCGCCGCTGCTCAAGCAGTGCTGCCGGCTGGTCATCGCCTACGGCGAGGCCGCCGCAATCGTGACGGCGGATCTCGAGGGCAAGGTGCCGCTCGAGCGCGCCGACCCGTTCGCCGACGTGGTGGCGCGGGCGCGCCGCGCCGCCCGGCCGGGCGACGCCGTGCTGCTATCGCCCGCGTGCTCGAGCTACGACATGTTCGCCAACTATGAGGAGCGGGGTGTCGAGTTCCAGCGACTCGCCACCGGCGCATGATCGAACGCCGCTGGGAAACGCGGTTGCTCGCGGTGGTGGCGATGGCGCTCTCCATGATCGGCATCGTCGCGGTGTACGGCGCCTCGAGTCTCGTGACCACCAAGGGCGGCGGCGTCGTCGGCTCGGGCTTCGGCCTGAATCAGGCGGTCGGCCTGCTCGTGGGCGGTGTGCTGGCCACGATCGTGGCGCGCTTCGACTATCACGTTTGGCAGCGCTGGGCGTGGCCGCTGTTGGGGGTCGTCGCGGTGCTCCTTATCATCCCGCTACTGCCGTTCACGCGGGGCATCGCTCCCGTTTTGAACGGCGCCCGTCGCTGGGTGTACCTCGGCCCCGTGCACCTCCAGCCATCGGAGCTGGCCAAGTTCGCCATCGTGGTCTGGGTAGCGATGCTCGCCGCGAAGAAAGGCGAGCAGATGCGCAGCTTCCAACGCGGGCTGATCCCCGTGCTGGTCATCGTGGTACCGCTCGTCGGCTTGATCTTCCTCGAGCCCAATCTCTCGATGGCGCTGCTCGTCACCCTGCTCGCCGGCGTGGTCGTCTTCTCGGCTGGGGCAAAGATCGGGCACTTCCTGCTCCTCGCGGTCGGCTCGGCCCCGCTGGTGTTCGGGGCCGTCGCCACGGCGCAGTATCGCATCGCGCGGGTGCTCACGTTTCTCAACCCGGGATCCGCGCCGACCGAGGCGTCGTGGCAAGTGAAACAATCGCTCATCGGCATCGGCGCGGGTCAACTCCTGGGCGTCGGCATTGGACAGGGCCAGCAAAAGCTCGGCTATCTCCCGTATGCGTACGCCGATTTCATTTTCTCGACGATGGCTGAGGAGTGGGGCTTCGTTGGCGTGCTGGCACTCGCCCTCGGCTTCGGGATGTTCATCTGGCTGGGATTTCGTATCGCGCGCTCGGCGCGTGATCCGTTCGGGCAGCTGCTGGCCGCCGGTCTCACCGCGCTGATCGGTGTGAGCGCCGTGCTCCACATTGGGGTCAACCTCGCGGTGTTGCCGGCCACCGGGATCACGTTGCCGTTCGTCTCGTACGGTCGCTCGAGCCTCGTGGTTGCGTTGATCGCCACCGGCGTGCTGATCAGCGTCGGGCAGGGCCGGGACGGCGCGCCCGCGCCGCCGCGCGTGGCACGTCAGCGCCGAGGCGCGCACGCCGCGTGAGGACCCTGTTCGCCGGCGGCGGGACGGGCGGTCACCTCATGCCCGCGCTCGCGCTGGCGCAGGCGCTGCGTGACGCGCGACCCGACGTCGAGTCGGTGCTGGTCGGGGCCGCGCGCGGCATCGAGAAGGACGTACTGCCCCGCTATCCGTTTCGCTATCACCTCTTGCCAATCGAGCCGTTGTATCGTCACACCTGGTGGCGCAACGTGCGCTGGCCGCTCGTTGCCTGGCGCGCGTGGCGCGCCGCCGGGAAGGTGCTCGATGAAGAGCGACCGGCCATCGTTGTCGGCACGGGAGGCTATGCCGCGGGGCCGGTGCTGTGGCGCGCCCAACGCGCTGGGCTGCCGACGGTGTTACAGGAGCAGAATGCGTACCCGGGACTGACCACGCGCTGGTTGGCTCGCGATGCGCGCCAAATTCACCTCGGCTTTCCGGAAGCTGCGGCGCGGCTCACCGTGGGATCGCGCACCACGGTGTACGCGCTGGGCAATCCGATTCGCCCGCCGCAGCCCGGCGATCACGCGGCAGCCCTCGCTGCGTTCGGGCTCAGCCCCGACCGCCTCACGCTCCTCGTCTTCGGGGGCAGTCAAGGGTCGCGCGCGCTGAACTACGCCGTCGCCGGCACGCTCGAGCACAGCATGCTGGGCGACGTCAACTTGCTATGGGGAACGGGACCGGTTCACGCCAGCGCGTTCGAGCGCTACGTCGTGCCGGGTCGCGTGGTGGTACAGGGGTTCTTCGATCCGATGGCACGCGCCTATCTCGCTGCGGACCTCGTTGTGTGTCGCGCCGGCGCGATGACCACGGCGGAGCTGTGTGCGTGGGGCAAGGCGTGCGTGCTGGTTCCGCTGCCGACGGCGACGGCGGATCACCAGACATTCAACGCGCGCGCCCTCGCCGCCGCCGGCGCCGCCGTGCTGTTGCCCGAGGTTGGCCTTTCCGCTGCCACATTTGCCGCAACGATCGGCGGCTTGCTGCGTGACGTTGAACGGCGCGCGGCGTTGGCCGCGGCGGCCCGCTCGCGCGGGCGTCCAAACGCCGCCGCGGACATCGTGTCAAAAATCTTGACACTCTCCGGTATTTGATGGTGGCTCTTTTCTAAGTGCCGTAGAATCCCTATATTAGACCCCCACAGATGACCTTGTTTGCACCCGGCGATTCCCGCCCGGTCCACTTCATGGGCATCGCTGGCGCTGGTATGAGTGCCCTGGCGTTGCTGGCCAGGCGCCGCGGGTGGCCTGTAAGTGGTTGCGATAACGATACTTCCGGTGCTGCCGATCTCGAGGCGTTGGGCGTACCCGTCTGGCAAGGGCACGACCCGGCCCACGTAGATCAGGCACGGGCGGTCGTGGTCACGGCGGCGGTGCCGGCGGGGCACCCGGAGTTGGCCCGCGCGCTCGCCCGGGGCCTGCCGGTGGTGCGGCGCGCGGACGCATTGGGCGAGGTGGTGGCTGGCGGGACGGTAGTCGCGGTGGCCGGGACGCACGGCAAGACCACGACGACCGCGATGGTCACGCAGGCGCTCGCGGCGGCGGGACGCGACCCAACGGGTCTCGTAGGCGGGCGCATCGCGGCGTGGGGTGGCAACGCGCGAGTCGGCGGGACGACGCTGTATGTCGTCGAAGCCGACGAGTTCGACAAGGCGTTTCTCGCACTCGCGCCGACCGTAGCGGTGATCACCAACGTCGAGGCCGACCACTTGGAGTGTTACGACGGCAGCGTAGGGGAGCTCGAGCGGGCGTTCGTACAATTCGCGCATGGCGCCGAGCGCGCTATCGTGGGGGCGGACGACCCTGGTGCGATGCGCATCGCCGCGGCGCTGGCGATACCGTCGTGGCGTGTGGGCACGGCGGCGAACGCGGACGTGCGCATCAGCGACGTCGCGCTGGCGCCCGAGGGCTCGCGTGCCCGGATCGAGTTGCCGGGCGGACGCGCCGTGACGCTCGCGCTTCGGGTGCCCGGACTACACAACGTGCGCAACGCGGCCGCGGCCCTCGCCGTCGTGGGGGCGCTCGATGCGGATCTCGAGCGGGCCACGGCCGCGCTCGCGGACTTCGGCGGGGCGGCTCGTCGCTTCGAGCGCGTCGGGGAAGCGGGGGACGTGACCGTGATCGACGATTACGCGCACCACCCGAGTGAAGTGCGCGCCACGCTCGCGGCGGCGCGGCAGGCGTTTCCGGGCCGACGGCTGGTCGCGGTGTTTCAGCCTCACCTGTACTCGCGCACCGCGCTGCACGGCGCGGCACTGGGCCGCGAGCTCGCGGCGGCCGACGTGGTGGTAGTGGCGCCGATCTATGCGGCGCGCGAGCAACCGCTGCCGGGGGTGACCGCCGATCTCGTCGCCGCTGGCGCGCGCGAGGCCGGGGCGCAGCCTGAGGTCGTGGAGGCGCGCGCCGCGCTCTCGGACTGCGTGGCGCAGATCGTGGCCCCGGGCGACGTGGTGCTCACGCTGGGCGCGGGCGACGTCACGCGCGTCGGGCCGGAGCTGCTGACCCTGGTCGGCGCGAAAGCGGCGCGATGACGACGCGCCGGCGCCTCGCGATCGTCCTCGCCGCCGGGTTGGTGCTCTGG
>JBOHST010000085.1:0-3497 GCA_050733375.1 Gemmatimonadales bacterium | reverse complement strand
CCGTGCGTCGAGCCGAGGTTGTGCGGAGGGTGGTAGCGGTCCAACCCCAGAACCCGCAGCCCGCGTCCCGCGAGATGGAACGCTGCGGCGCTTCCAACCGCGCCGAGCCCCGCGAGGACGATGTCGTATGACACGGGGTGAACATATCCTCCAGAAAGAAAGAACCGAGGGGGTCGAACCCCTCGGTCCCTTTGGCGCAGCGAAATGGGCTGCGGAAGCTTCGCAAGCGGTATTAGTATATGGCCGAGCCCATTCGTTTTGCAAGCAATGGACGAGAAGCGTCGCAAACGCCGTCGTATCGCGCCGTCATCATGGATGAAGCCGAGGCTGGAGTCGCCATCCAAACAACGCCGGTTGTAGCCGAACCAGCCGCGACCCCGTCCGATCAGCAGCGCCGCGCGATCGAGGCACCGCTCGGCCCCGTGCTGGTGCTCGCCGGTCCCGGGGCGGGGAAGACGTTCTGCCTGATCGAGCGGGTGCGCCAGCTCATCGATCACCACCACGCCGATCCGGCGCGCATCTGTGCCGTCACCTTCACCAATAAGGCCGCCGAAGAAATCGTCGCGCGGTTGCGCCGCGAGGTGGGGCCGGCGGGCGAGCTGCTGACCCGCGGCACCCTGCACGCCCTCTGTCTCGACATTTTGCGCGTTCACGGCGAGCGCCTCGGCTTGCGCCGCGGGTTCGGCGTGGCGGACGAGGAGTACCAGCGCCTCGTGCTGCGCCGCCTCGGCGTGACCCGCAAGCGGATGAGCGTTCTGCTCACCCAGTTCGGCAGGCGCCGGCTGCAGGGGTTTCACCTCGGCGGCGGGGACCAGGATCTCCTGGACCGCTACCTCGCCACGTTACGCGCGCGCAACGTCGTGGATTTCGACGATCTGGTCGCGCTCACGCGCGACCTCTTTGCCGGGCATCCGGACGTCGCGGCCGCGGTGGCGGCGCGCTGGGACCACCTGCTGGTGGACGAGTTTCAGGACCTGAACCCCGCGCAGTACGAAACCCTGCTCCGTCTCGCCGAGCCGCACCGCAGCTATTTCGCGGTTGGCGACGACGAGCAATCGATATTCTCCTGGACCGGGGCCGACCCGGACGTGCTGCGCCGCTTTCGCGAGGAGTTCGGGATCGGCGACCCGATTGTGCTGGACCAGAATCGCCGCTCGTCGCGCCAGATCTTTGCCGCGGCGCGTCGTCTGGTGGAGTGCAACCCGAAGCTGTTTGAGAAGCGCATCGAGGCGGTGCGCGACTCACCGTTCCCCGTCCAGGTATGCCGCTTCCCGGATGAAGCGGCGGAAGCGGCCTGGCTCATCGACGACGTGTTGCGCGACCGCGCGGAGCACGGGCTCGGGTGGGGCGAGGTCGCGATGCTGTACCGGCACCACCGCCTGGGCGAGGACCTGGAGAACCACCTGCTGCGGGCCGGAATTCCCTGCCGGCTGGCTCGAGGCCGCGCGCTCGTGGACGACGACGTCATCGGACAAGTGATCGCTTCGCTGCGGGTGATCCGCGATCCGGACGACGCGCTGGCCCTTGAGGCGCTGGCGGACCGGCTGCTCCCCGCCGAGCTGCTCGAGCGCATCCGCGCGGTCGGCCCCGCCGCCGGTCGCGATCTGCTTGCGGTGGTGCGCCGCATCGCGCGGGACAGTCATGCGAGCGACCCCGACACGAAGAAGGCGTGGCGGTTCGTGTTTCACGTCGAGAACCTGCGGGCGCTGCCTCAGAGCCACGAGTCGTTGCGCGGCCTCGTGGCGGAGCTGCTCACCCAGCGGATGGGGGCGTACAAGAACCCGCTCGAGGAGCACGCCGACGAATTGACCGACCCGGCCGCCTATCCCGGGGCGGCGCATCTGGCGGATCGGCTCGCGACGGGCGCGCGGGTGTGGATCGTCCCGCACTGCGGTCTGGAGATCGCCCTGCGCGGGATGCTGGTGCGCTCGGGACTGGTTCGCGTCGTGACCTATCTCGGGCCCGACGACCGCCCGGCGCCCGGCGATCTCCTGCTCGGCGCTGACCCGCAAGAGCCGGCCGAGATCGTCGTGCGGTTGTTCAAGGCGCTGCAGCTGGCGCACGGCCGCGGCTTCGGCGAGCTGTTCCGGGAGTGCGTCACCTTCGACCTCGAGACGACCGACAAGGACGTGGCGACGTGTGAGGTGATCGAGATCGGGGCGGTGCTGGTGCGGGCAGGCGAGGTTGTGGACCGGTTCCACTCGCTGGTGCAGCCGCTGCGGCAGTCGGTGGCCGCGGCCGCGACCAAGCTCCACGGCTATGCGGATGCGGACCTCGCCGGCCAGCCGCCGTTCTCGGCGGTGTGGCCGCGGTTCCGGGCGTTCGTGGGCGATCGGGTGCTCGTCGCTCACAACGGGCAACAGTTCGACGTGCCGGTGCTGCGGCGGCTCGCCGCCGGGCTCGACGGCAGCGACCAGCTGACCTGCTTCGACACGTTGCCGCTGGCGCGCGCGCTGTTTACTGAGAGCGCGAAGCTCGAGCACCTGGCGGACCGATTCGGGGTGGACAAGGGCCGCCCGCACCGCGCCCTGGACGACGCGCTGACCCTCGCCCGGGTGCTGCGCCATCTCGTGGCCCACAAGCTCGTCCGGGCGCGCACAGCCGCGCTGGTGAACCTGCTGGACCACGTGGGGCTCGGTCTCGCCCTCGCCGATGAACGGGCGCCCACCGACGAGCGGCGCCTGCTGCGCCAACTCGCGCGTACCCATGCGCTGGGACGCTACAGCGACTGCCTCGAGTTCTATGGCGCCGAACGGTCGCGCACGCCGGCCACCGACACGCCGAGCGAGGAAGCGGTGATCGAGCGCCTCGGCGGCCGAGCGCTGCTGGAGCGCCTGCGTGCCGACCGCACCGCGGCCGAGCGCTACCCGTCGGCGGTGGCGCGGCTCGACGCACTCGTCGCCGCGAGCGGGCCGGATGCAGGGGACGGCCTGGACGCAGGGATTCAACGGCTGCTCGAGCGGGTTGCCCTGTCGTCGTCCGAGGGCGTGGAAGCCGATCCCGACCGGGTGAACCTGCTCACGCTCCATTCCACCAAGGGCCTGGAATTCTCGCGCGTGTACGTCGTGGGAGTGGAGGACTACGAACTGCCGGGCTATTGGGCGACCAAAGAAGCGCGGCGCGAGGAGATCGAAGAAGGGCGCCGGCTGCTCTATGTCGGGATGACGCGGGCGCGCGATCGGCTGGTGTTGACACGGGCGGTGCAACGGTTCGGCAAAGAGAGCGGGGGGAGCGTGTTTCTCGAGGAAATCGGAGTGGAAGTGGTCGTGTGATTGAGGGTGATGCCCGAGCTACCGTTTCAGCTCGCGGTGCCGGTAGCAGGTCACGAGATGGTCGTTCACCATCCCCACCGCCTGCATGAACGCGTAGCAGATGGTCGGGCCCACGAAATGGAACCCCCGCTCGATCAGCGCCTTGCTCATCCGCTCGGACTCCTTCGATTTCGCAGGTATCTGTCGCAGGGACCTCCAGTTGTTGTGCCTGGTGCGGCCGTCCAC
>JBOHST010000084.1:0-17282 GCA_050733375.1 Gemmatimonadales bacterium | reverse complement strand
GGCGTCGCCCGGGATCCCGGTGGTGGTGGACGAGAGCTGCATCACGGCGACCGACATCCCCCGCGTCGCCGGGGCCGTGGACGGGATCAACATCAAGCTCGCCAAGTGCGGATCGTTGCGCGAAGCGCTGCGCATGATCGCCACCGCGCGCGCGCATGGCTTGCTCGTGATGGTGGGGTGCATGATCGAGACATCGATTGGCATTACGGCCGCCGCGCACTTCACCCCGTTGGTGGACGTGGCCGACCTGGACGGCGCCGCGCTCACCGTGGATGACCCGTTTGCCGGCGCGTGCATCGAGCACGGCCAAATCACTCTCCCTACCGGACCGGGCTTGGGCGTTACGCGTCGATGACGGCGATGACCGGGTTCGCCGACGTACTTCTGCCACTCCCGGTCTCCAGCCCATATCGCTACACCGTTCCCGCCGCGCTCGCCGAGCGCGTCGTCGCCGGCGCACGGGTCGTGGTCCCGGTCCGGCGCCGTCGAGCGGTGGGAATCGTGCTCGGCCTGGCCGTGGAACCGCCGGCGCAGGCGCCGCGCCCGATCCTCGAAGCCCCCGACGCCATTCCCGCCCTTTCGCCGGCGCTGCTGCTGCTCGCCCGCTGGCTTTCCTCTTATTACGGCTGTCCCCTGGGGCTCGCCCTACGGGCGCTGCTCCCGGGTGCGTTATGGGGTGGGGGGAAACGTGTCGGCCGGGAAGAGGGTCCGGCCGAGCGGACGGAGCGGACCCTCGTACTGGTCCGGGCGCTGCCCTCGTTGCTCGAGCGCGAGCGCGCCTTTGCCCGGAGCCCGAAACGGCGCATCGCCTACGAGGCGCTCGAGGCGCTGGGCGGGGTGGCGCCGGTGCGTCATCTCGTGGAGCAGCTCAAGCTCGGTCCCACGGTGCTGGAAGGCTTGGTGGGGCAGGGGTTCGCCAGGTTCGAGCGGGTGGCCCATCCCCGCGATCCGTTCGCCGGGCTGGCCGTGGCGCCGCCGCCCACGCTCACGGAGGATCAGCGAGGGGTCGTGGCGGGTATCCGGGCGACGCCGGACCACATGCCGGTGTTGCTCGAGGGCGTCACCGGCTCCGGGAAGACCTTGGTGTATCTCGAGCTGCTCCGGAGCCTCGTGGCGTCGGGGCAGGGAGTGATCCTCCTCGTTCCCGAAATCGCGCTCACCCCGCAAACCGTGGCGCGGGTGCGTGGCGTGTTCGGTGACGCCGTGGCGGTGCTGCACTCCGGGCTTTCCGACGGCGAGCGCGCCGACGCGTGGCGGGCGCTGCGCGGTGGCGACCGGTGTGTGGCGGTGGGGGCGCGGTCCGCGGTGTTCGCGCCGGTACAGCGCCTCGCGGCGATCGTCGTGGACGAGGAGCACGAGCCGAGCTACAAACAAGGGAGCGCCCCGCGCTATCACACGCGTGACGCCGCGGCGGTGCGGGCGCGGCTCGAGGGAGCGCGGCTGGTCCTCGGCAGCGCGACGCCGTCGCTCGAGACCCTGCACCGCGTCGCGGCCGGTGCGGTGCGGCGCTTCGGGTTGCCGCGGCGCATCGACGATCGTCCGCTGCCCCCGGTGGAGTTGGTGGACCTGCGAATCGCGCCGCGGGTCGCGGATGCGGGGGCCGTGCCGTGGAGCGAGGCGCTCGATACAGCGGTGCACGAAGCGCTGGAGCGCGGCCAGCAGGCGATCCTGCTCCTCAATCGCCGCGGCTTCGCCTCGTTTCTCCAGTGTCCATCCTGCGGCGATGTGCCGCAGTGCCCGCGCTGTGCCATCGCGCTCACGGTGCACGCCACTCCCGCCGCGCTCCGCTGCCACTATTGCGGCCACGAGCAGCCGGTGCCCACGACGTGCCGCCGCTGCGGCAAGGAAACCCAGCGGATGCGCGGTCTGGGCACGCAACAGCTCGAGCATTTCGTGAGCCTGCGGTTCCCCGCGGCGCGCATCGCGCGGATGGATCTGGACACGACCAGCTCGAAGTGGAGCCATCACCGGATTCTCGAGCGGGTGGGCCGGCGGGCGGTGGACATTCTGCTCGGGACACAGATGATCGCGAAGGGGCTCGATTTTCCCGACGTGACGGTGGTGGGCGTGGTGGACGCCGACACGGGGCTGCATTTCCCCGATTTCCGCGCGGCCGAGCGAACCTTTCAGCTGGTGGCGCAGGTGGCCGGCCGTGCGGGACGCGGTCCCGCCGGCGGGCGGGTGGTGGTGCAGACGCGCGCGCCGGACCACCATGCGTTGCGGGCGGCGGCGGCCCACGACGTCGCCGCCTTTGCCGCCGCCGAGCTGCCGCTCAGGACTTCGCCCAATCCGTCGTATCCCCCGCATGTGGGGCTGGTCCGGTTCGTGGCGCTCGGGACGACGGAGGAGGCGGCCGCGGCGCGCGCCGGTCGCGTTGCCGACTGGCTCCGCCGGGCCAGCGCCGAACGGCTCGGCGGGGCGCTCACGGTCCTCGGGCCGGCCGCGTGTCCCATCGCCCGGCTGCACGGCCGCTGGCGCTGGCACGTGCTGGCGAAGGCGGCCGAGCGTCGCGCACTCGGTCGGGTGATGCGGGCCTGGCGCGCGCAGGGTCGGTCGGCCGCAGTGGTAGCGGACCGGGATCCGGTGGCCCTGCTATAATCCAATACTGGCTTGCATAGCCAGAGCGACAAGGCTATTATAGTCATATGGAGAAGGCCACTATATCCCAGATCAAGGACCGCCTGAGCGCCTACCTGCGAAAAGTACGCGCCGGGCAGACGATCCTGATTCTCGATCGGGACCGCCCGGTCGCCCGGCTCGAGCGGGTGGGAGGCGACGCGCCTACGGACGATCGGCTGGCGCGGCTCGAGCAAGCCGGCTTGCTCCGGCGCGCGACTCGCCAACTGCCGGTCGAGCGGTTGCGCGCTCCGGCACGCCGCACCGGGTCGAGCCTGCTCCAGGCCCTGCTCGAGGAGCGGCGGGACGCCAGATGAAGTTCTGGGACAGCTCCGCCATCGTCCCGCTGCTGTTGCCCGAGGCGCCGGCCGACGCGTTGTTCGACCTGTTGGAACGGGAACCGGTGATGCTCGTGTGGTGGGGCACGCCGGTGGAATGCACCTCGGCCGTCGCGCGCCGCGAGCGAGAGGGAGGCCTGCGGGTGGCCGAGGCGAGCGCGGCCCTCGAGCGGTTACGGGATCTCGCGGACGGGTGGCAGGAAGTCCTTCCCGGTGAGGCCGTTCGCACGACGGCGCAGCGACTGCTGCGAGTGCATCCGCTGGGCGCCGCCGACAGTCTGCAGCTCGCCGCGGCCATCGTGGCGGCGGAGCAAGAGCGGGCCACCCTCGAATTCGTGTGCCTGGACGAGCGCCTGAGGGAAGCAGCCAGCCGGGAGGGATTTCCAGTGCTCGGCGGTTAGCCGCGACACGTTGCCAGACGGCTTTCCACCCGCGTAACTTTGCCCGCTGTTCGCTCTCTTCTGGAGTCCACGCCCGTGAGGCGTCCGCAGTTCCGATATCAGCTGCCGAGATTCGATCAGCCGCCGCTGGCGGGCATGCCGGAGGCGCGCTTCGCCCCGGCCCCCGCCGACGGCGTCCTCCCCGACGGGTTCTTCTCGACCACCAATCTGCCGACGTACGTAAAGGCGGCCGGCGGCTGGCGCCGCCCGCGCCTGCCGCGCATGGACTGCGTCATCGTGCGCGCGCCGGACGGTGATCTGGTCACGACCGAGCCGCGCCGGGTGGCGCGCGGGACGGCCGTGGCCCTCGGCGCCTCAGAAGACGGCAGTGAGGGGATCTTCGTCCACTCCGAGGGCTTCCTCGGCGGCGCGCACAGTGCCAACGAGTTCCGGTTCATGCAGACCGAGGTGTCGCGGGAGAAGCCGGTGGACTATGGCGTGCTCGCCGAGCTCCTGGGTGACGAGCGGGCGCACGGCGGCACGATCGTGTGGGTGATCGGCCCGGCGCTGGTGCACGCCCGCGCCCGCGAAGAAATGATCTGGTTCATCGAGCACGGCTTCGTGGGCGCCCTGCTCGGCGGCAACGCGGTGGCGGTGCACGATCTCGAGGCGGCCATCTTCGGCACCACCCTCGGCATGTCGAGCTCGGGCGAAGGGGTGACGGGCGGTCACGCGTTGCACATGCGCGCCATCAACACCATCCGCCGCGCCGGCTCGATCGCCGCGGCGGTCGAGCAGGGGATCGTGCAGGGCGGCATCATGCACGCGCTCGTCACGCGCAAGATTCCCTACGTGCTCGCGGGATCGATTCGCGACGACGGCCCGCTCCCGGGTGTGTTGAGCGATACCCTCGCGGCGCAGGATGCCATGCGGGGGGTCACCGCCACCGCGACGTTCGCCGTGTTCGTCGCCACGGCGCTGCACGCCATCGCGGTCGGCAACATGCTGCCCGCGTTCGTGGACGCGCCTGAGCCCGAGCAGGTGCGCCCACTCACTACGATTTGCGTGGACCAGACCGAGTTCGTCGTCAACAAGCTGCGCGACCGCGGCACCCACCAGGCGTTCGGCGTCGTCACGAACGCGCAGGATTTCATGCACGTCCTGCGGTTTTACGTGGAGCGATGGGAACAGGCCCTCTCCCCGACCCCGGCCCAGACGTCCCGCTAGGGGCCGCCACGCGCCCCGGGCAGGGCCCCGGCTGGGCGAAGCTGTCCGCCGCGGTGGCGGTACTGGTGCCGCCGGCCGAGATCGAGACGATTTACCTGTTCCGGCCGATCAAGCGCCAAGGGCGCGAGTGGGGCACGGCCGTGGTGACGCGCCGCCACCCCGAAGGACGGTTGCTGGTCTACACCGGGCGCTACATGCTCGTGATCCGCGGCAAGGAAAAGGGTCAGGCGCGCGTCGAGGTCGAGGAAGTCGCCTTGTCGCCGGCCGAGGTGGTCGCGCAGGTCATGCAGCGCACGGCGGAGCGCACCGGCGAAGCCGACCCCCCTGAGGCCCTGGGGCCCGCGGTATGGTATGAAGGTTGACGGTGCGCGCGCCCTCGCCGCCTTCCGGCGCTACCTGAGCGACCGCAACCTGCCGGCGACGCAGCAGCGGCTGGCGGTCGCGTCGGTGGTGCTGGATGCCGCCGACCACCTCTCGGCGGAAGACGTGGCGCATCGCGTCGAGCAGCGGGACGTGGCGGTGGGGCTCGCCACCGTGTACCGGACCCTCGACCTGCTGGTGGAGAGTGGGCTGGTGCAGCAGCGCGATTTCGGCGAAGGCTTCCGGCGCTACGAGCCGGTCGCCCCCGGGCAGGCGCACGAGCACTGCATCTGCTCGCATTGCGGCAAGGTGATGGAGTTTTCGAACGACAGGCTGGAGCGGATGATCGCGCTGCTCGCGGAGGAGGCGGAGTTCCGGCCCCACCACCACCGCTTGGAAGTCTTCGGCCTGTGCCGGGAATGTCAGCAGTCGAACCCTCTCGCACGCACGAGGTAATCGAGGTGATCGACCCCTCACAGTTCATGCCGACCCGGGCCTTTCTCACCAAGGGCGTGGGTCGTCACAAGGAGAAGCTCACCTCCTTCGAGATGGCTCTGCGGGACGCCCACCTGGCGAACTTCAACCTGGTGCGGGTGAGCTCGATCTTCCCGCCGCACTGCCAGCTGGTGGATCGCGAGGAGGGGCTGCGCAACCTGCGCCCCGGCCAGATCCTGTTCACGGTGCTCGCCGAGTCCGCGACCAACGAGCCCAGCCGGCTCGTGGCCGCGTCGATCGGCCTCGCCGTCCCGTCCGATCCCACGCACCACGGCTACATCTCCGAGCATCACAGCTACGGTCAGGCTGAGTCCGTGTCGGGCGACTACGCCGAGGACCTCGCCGCGTCGATGCTCGCGACGGTACTGGGCGCGCCGTTCGATCCGGAGCAGGCGTGGGACCAACGCCGCGAGCAGTGGATGCTCTCGGGAGACATCGTGCGTACGCTGAACGTCACCTCGACGGCGGAATGCCGCGACGATGGTCGCTGGACCACCGTCGTGGCCGCGGTCGCCTTCTGTGGATAAACGGCTGGCCCAGCTTCCCTGGGGCGCGCCGGTAAACTTCCTCGGCCTTCCCGAAGGAGATGGGCACGATCTGGACGCGGCGCAGGTGGTGATCCTGCCGGTGCCGTACGAAGCGACCGTTTCGTACATGGGTGGCACCCGCTTCGGACCACGACGCATTCTCGAGGCCTCGCGCTACATCGAGCTGTACGACCACGAGCTGGACGCCGAGCCTCATACCGTCGGGGTCCACACGCTCCCCGAGTTGTTGCTGTCGGGGGCGGGTCCCGAGGAGGCCCTCGCCGAGCTGCGCGAGGCGTGCGACGCGCTGCTGGCGAAGAGCAAGTTCGTCATCATGCTGGGGGGCGAGCATTCGATCTCGGCGCCGCCGATCCAGGCCCATGCCGGCCGGCTCGGTGCCAAACGGCGGCTCAGCGTGCTGCAGCTCGACGCCCACGGCGACCTCCGCCCCAAGTACGAGGGAACGCCGTTCTCCCACGCCTGCGTGATGTACCGCGTGCACCAGGACGTCGATCTCGTCCCCGTCGGGATCCGGGCGATCACGAGCGACGAGCGGGCGCTGATGCGCGCCAAGCAGATCCCCACGATCTTCGGGCACGAGCTCGATCCCGAGGGCAAATGGATCGAGCGGGCACTCGCATCGCTCGGACCCGATGTGTACGTGACCATCGACATCGATTTCTTCGACCCGAGCCTCGTGCCGTCCACCGGGACACCGGAGCCGGGAGGCGGCACGTGGTATCCCACGCTGCGCCTGCTCGAACGGGTGTTCGCCGAGCGCCACGTCGTGGGGGTGGACGTGGTGGAGCTGGCGCCTATCCCCGGCGTGGTCGCCCCTGACTTCCTCGCGGCCAAACTGGTCTACAAGCTGGTGGCATATCACCAGCGTGCCTGCGATGCAACCCGACGACGCTAGCGCCGTCTCATTCGCGGTCGCGTTCCTCGCCGGCCTGTTGAGCTTTCTGTCGCCGTGCGTGCTGCCGCTGATCCCGAGCTACGTCGGTTTTCTCACCGGGCTCTCGGCCGAGGAGGTGCAGCTGCGGCGGGGGACGGCCCTGCTCCACGCGCTGTGGTTCGTGGGCGGGTTTACCCTCATTTTCGTGGCGCTGGGCGCCACGGCCTCAGCCCTGGGGGCGCTGTTCCTCCTGTCCCAGGTGTGGATCGCGCGCGTCGGCGGCGTCCTGGTGATCCTGTTCGGGCTCTATCTGCTGGGGATGCTGCGGCCGGCGTTCCTGATGCGCGAGCGGCGGATACACCTGGCCCGGAAGCCGCTCGGCTACGTCGGCTCGTCGGTCGCCGGTATGGCGTTCGGCGCCGCGTGGACACCGTGCATCGGTCCGATCCTGGGCGCCATCCTGACGCTCGCGGCGACACGCGGCAGCCTGGGGCAGGGGACGACGCTGCTCGGCGTGTACGCGCTGGGTCTCGCCGTCCCGTTCCTGCTGACGGCGCTCGCGCTGGACCGCTTCCTGGTCTGGTTCCGGCGGTTTCGTCCCTATCTCGTGTGGGTCGAGCGGGTGTCGGGCGTCTTGTTGATTGTGCTTGGACTGCTGCTGGTCACCGACAAGTTCACGCTGCTCGCGGGGTACCTGCAGGGGCTCACCCCGGAATTCCTGCGGAGCAGACTGTAGCGGTAAGGACTTCCCGGAGGTGCCATCGTGCTCGAGCAATTCAAGAAGTTCATGGTGGAGACGAACGCGTTTTCCCTGGCGATCGGGGTGGTTATCGGCGGCGCCGTGGCCAAGCTGGTCTCGGCCCTGGTTTCCGACCTGCTGATGCCCATCATCTCCCTCATTCTCCCCGGCGGGGCCTGGCGGGAATTCAGCATCGGGCTGGGTGAAGGGAATGATCCTCTCAAGATCGGGAACCTGCTCGGGAACGCGATCGACTTCCTGATCATCGCCATGGTCGTGTACATCGTGGTCGGCAAGCTATTCAAGCTGCAGCCCAAAAAATGACCCGCCGCGGAGGCCTCCGGGGCGGTATAATTCGGCGGCCTGAGCAGGGTCGCATGCAATCACCCTCTCGAGGAGGTCGTATGCTGCGTTGGCCGAGCAGCGCGGATCGCGCGGCAATGATACTGGTCGCCGCGCTGAGCGTGGTTGGTCTGGCGCCCCTGAAGGCACAGCAGGCCACCAGTCCGGCACCGGCGGCGGGGACGGCCACGGTCCAGGCGAGCGTGCCGAGCGCAACGGTTTCCGGACCACGCATCCAGCCCGAGTACCGCAGCTTCCAGCCGAGTCTCGCCGACAGCAGCGCCACGGGGCGCGCGTCCTCCATGGAGGGACGCCATACCATCGCGCTGTCGACGCTGTCGCTGATTCTCATCGTCGTCATCATCGTGCTCCTGGTCGCGCGATAGGAGACAGGTATGAAGCCGCTGCCACTGGTCGGGTGCTTCGTCGTGTTCAGAGGCCTCACCTGCAAGTCCCAGAGCGACGTCGTGAAGATCGGTGAGCTCGAGATCTCGGCCGAACAGCGGCGGGCGATTCCCACATGGGTAGGTGTGGTCAGCATCGTCGGCGGGGTGCTGCTGGTCGCCGGCATGGGACGGCGGCGTGGCGGGTAGGCCGCCCGGCTGTGCATAGCTCGAACAACCACTGAGGTCCCGGTCCATGGCGAAAAAAGCCCTCGAGGCGGCGCAGGCGGCGTTCGCGACCCAAGGCCCCGCCATCGCGCTCGGGGCAGTGGTGCACGAAGGCCAGTGCCATCCCAGCCCGATCGTCACCATTCCGCTCGGCATGCTGAACCGCCACGGCCTGATCGCGGGCGCTACCGGCACGGGCAAGACGAAGACGCTGCAGCTCATGGCGGAGCAGTTGTCGGCGGCCGGCGTGCCCGTGTTTCTGGCGGACATCAAGGGCGACGTCTCCGGCATCGCGGTGCCAGGGGAATCCAACGACAAGATCACCCAGCGCGCCACCGACACCGGGTTCGCTTGGAAGCCGGTGGGACACACCGTGGAGTTCCTCAGCCTCACCGGACAGCACGGCGCCCAGCTGCGGGCTACCGTGTCGTCGTTCGGGCCGTTGCTGCTCGCCAAGGTGCTCGGCCTGAACGAAACGCAGGCCAGCGTACTGAGCCTCGTCTTCAAGTACTGCGACGACAAGGGTCTGCTGCTGCTCGACTTCACGGACCTCCGCGCGGCGCTGCAGTACCTGACAGGCGAAGGCAAGGGCGAGCTCAAGGAATACGGCGGGATGGCCGAGACGACGGTCGGCGTGCTGCTGCGCGACATGGTGCAGTTGGAGCAGCAGGGCGCCAAAGGGTTCTTCGGGGAGCCCGAGTTCGATCTCGACGACCTCATGAAACCCGGCGCCGACGGCCGAGGTCTGGTCAGCGTGCTCGAGCTGACCGATGTGCAAGACCGCCCCGCGATGTTCTCCACCTTCATGATGTGGATGCTGGCCCGCTTGTACCACGACCTCCCCGAGGTCGGGGACCCCGACAAGCCGAAGCTGGTGTTCTTCTTCGACGAAGCGCACCTGCTGTTCGAGGGCGCGAGCAAGGAGTTCCTGCAGCAGGTACAGCAGGTGGTGCGGCTGATCCGCTCCAAGGGAGTGGGCATTTTCTTCGTGACCCAGAACCCCAAGGACGTACCGCCGGAGATCCTTGGGCAGCTGGGCCACAAGGTGCAGCACGCCTTGCGGGCCTTCACCCCGGATGATGACGCGGCGCTCAAGGCCGCGGCACGGACCTTTCCGAAGACCGATCTGTATGACGTGCAGCAAACGCTTACCAGCCTCGGCATCGGCGAGGCGCTCGTGACGGTGCTCACCCCGCGAGGCGTACCGACGCCGCCGTTCGCAACGCGACTCATCCCGCCGGTGTCGCGGATGGGCCCGCTGTCGGACGCCGAGATGGCGCAGCGGCTCGGGGCGTCGGGGCAGGTCAGGCAGTACGCGCAGGCGGTGGATCGCGAGAGCGCCCGGGAAATGCTGGCCGAACGGGCTACCGGTGCCGCGCCCGCCCCGACCGGCAGCACACCCGCTCCGGCAACGAAACCGGCACCGCGCCCGGCGCCGCCCCGGGGCGGGGCGAGGGCGGAACCCGGCGCGTTCGAAAAGATTCTCAAGTCGCCGACGGTTCGGACAGTAGCAGGGCAGTTGACGCGGGGGATTCTGGGCGCGCTTCTGGGCAAGGGTCGCCGGCGCTCCAGCTGGTGAGCACCGGAGTCGCATGCAGCCAAACATCGTGGAGGACGATACTATGACGCGAACACATAGATGGACCCGTTTCGTCATCGCCTTGGGCATGGCGGCGCTCGCGGCCTGCGGGAAGGGCGATCAAGCGGGGCAGAGCGCCGATTCGACGGCGCGCGATCTCACATTGACGCCCACCGACTCCGCGGCGCCGCTGAACGACGCGCCGACGCCGACGGCGAATCCACAGCCGACGCCTACGCCACCCCCGCCGTCGCGGCCGCCAGCGCCGAAGCCGAGACCAGCCCCGGCCGCTCCCGCGACCCGCACCGCGGCCGCCGGGTCGTTCCTCGATCTCGCGGTCGGCGACACGCTCTCGTCGAAGTTCACCAAGGCCGGCGACCCCTTCTCCGCGGCGGTCGTGGAGGACGTGAAGGACGCGCAGGGCCGGGTGGTGATCCCCGCGGGCTCCGTGGTGCACGGCAGCGTGGTGGATGTGAAGCCGGCGCCGAATGCGAGCACGCCGGGCACGATGACCCTGGCCCTCAGCAGCGTGACGGTCGGCGGCCGCGACTATCCGATTGAGGCGCGCATCGACTCAATCGGGTCCATGCGCCAGGGCCGTGGCGTGACCGGCGGCGACGCAGCCAAGGTCGGCGGCGCCGCCGCGGCTGGCGCCATTCTGGGTCGGGTGGTCGGGAAAAACACGAAGGGCGCGGTGATTGGCGGGATTCTGGGTGGCATCGTCGGGGCCGGCGTCGCGGTGCAGTCCAAGGATGCGGACATCGTGCTGCCCAAGGGGGCGCGAATCAACGCGTCGCTTGTTGCACCGGTGACGGTGAGAGCGAGCTGAACTGCAGTCATCAGTCGTCAGTTATCAGTCATCAGTCATCAGTACTGATAACTGACGACTGACGACTGCTTCTCAATATCCCGCCGACGAGCCTCCGGAGCGCGGGTCCGCCACTCCGATCCATCCGGTGGGCCCGCGCTGGATCGCCATGACGTGTGCCTTGTAACCCCACTCGCGCACCCCGTGTCCCATGGCGCGCAGCGCCTCCTGCATGTCCGCATAGAATCCGCCGCGCTCGAGCGAGATGCTGTCCGGCAGCGCCTGGTGGTGCAACCGCGGGGCCGCCACCGCCTCCGGGAGACTCATGTGGTGGTCGATCACATTGCTGATCACGTGGTAGACCGCCGTGATGATGCGCGGTCCCCCCGGCGCCCCCAGCACCAGAAACAGCCGGCCCTGGGAATCGAGCACGATGGTCGGCGTCATCGCCGAGAGCATGCGCTTGCCCGGAGCGACGGCGTTGGCCTCGCCCTGCACCAGGCCGTACATGTTCGGCTTCCCGGGCGCCGTCGCGAAATCGTCCATCTCGTTGTTCAGCAGGAACCCCGCCCCGGCCACCGTGACGGCGCTGCCAAAACCGTCGTTCAGCGTCGTCGTCACCGCGGTGGCGTTGCCGTGGGCGTCCACGATGGAGTAGTGCGTAGTGTGGGATGGCGACGCGGCGCCGGTCGCGAAGGGTGGGGTGGGGGTGGCGCGCGCCGGATCAATCTGCCCGCGACGCTCGGCGGCGTAGGACTTGGACAGCAGACGTTCGAGCGGCATCTGCACGAGATCGGGATCGCCGAGCCACTGGTTGCGATCCTCGAACGCCCGTCGCATCGCCTCGGCCTCGAGGTGCAACAACGCCGCGCTGCCGAACGGCGGCAGTGAATCGTAGCCCTCCAGGATATTCAGGATCTCACTCATGGTCACGCCACCGGAGCTCGCCGGGGGCATGGAGAGCACCGTGTAGCCACGGTAGTCGATGCGGGTCGGCGTGCGCCATTTCGCCTGGTACGCGGCGAGGTCAGCCTTGGAGATCAGGCCGTGCCCCCGCTCCATTTCGGCCACGATCAGATCGGCAATCTGGCCGCGGTAGAACACCTCGGGGCCCGAGTCGGCGATCAGCCGCAGCGTGCGCGCCAGATCGGGCTGGCGGAACAGCGTGCCGCGGGCGGGTGGGTGGCCGGCGGGGAAGAATTGGCTGGCCGACGCCGGGAAGCTCACGAGCCGCGTGCTGTCCGAGGCGATCCCATCGGAGCGCGACGAATCGATCGCGTGCGCCGCGGCGAGGGTCACGGCGGGGGCGAGGAGCGTGGCCCACTGCAGCGTCCCGAACCGTTTCCACGCCGCGTGCATCCCGGCCACACTGCCGGGGACCCCGGGCGCGAGGTGGCCGGTGAGACTCCGGTCGGAGGGGTTGCCGGTCGAATCGAGGTACATGTCACGCGACGCCGCGAGCGGCGCCATTTCGCGGTAATCGAGGGCGGCAACGGCTCCCGCGCTGTCGCGGTAGAGAATGAACCCGCCGCCGCCCAGATTCCCGGCCTCGGGGAGCACGGCGGCCAGCGCGAAGCCCACGGCCACTGCGGCGTCGATGGCGTTGCCACCCTGATCGAGGATGCGCAGCCCAACTTCGGTGGCGAGCGGATGCCCCGTCGTCACCATCGCTTGCGGTGCGGCGATCGCGACGGCGCGCCCGGCCATCCCCCACTGCGGCGGGATCGGCGCCGCGCGCGACCAGCGGAGCACCTCAGGCGCAACCGACGGCCCACCGGTGGGACGGCCGCAAGCGGCGAGGAGGGCGAGCAACACGGGCAGGGGATGGCGCATGACCTATCCTATATTGGCGAATCGATTCTGGCGAGATACCGGCCGGAACCCTTACCGCGTCTCGCGGGTCCGCCTAGTTTAGGCGGCGACGCCTCCATGACCGCGACCCCCCCCTTCCACGACCCCCGACTCACCGAGCAGCGCAACGCGCGCACCGCCCGTATCGACGTCGCGTCGAGTCTCGAGATCGTGGACCTGCTGCACGCCGAAGACACGATCGTGCCGCAGGCGGTGCACGCCCAACGCGAGCCGATCGCGCGGGCGATCGACCTGATCGTCGCGGCGTTTCAGGCGGGCGGCCGCCTCGTGTACGTCGGCGCCGGCACCTCCGGACGGCTCGGCGTCCTGGACGCCGCCGAATGCCCGCCCACGTTCGGGACCCCGCCGGAGCTCGTCGTCGGAGTGATCGCGGGAGGAATCCCGGCGTTGGTGAAAAGCGCCGAAGGCGCCGAGGACGACGTCAATGCCGGGATGGCGGCGATGGACACCGCGCGGGTCAGCGCGGCCGACGTGGTGGTGGGGATCGCCGCGAGCGGCACCACCCCCTACGTGCGCGCCGCGTTGTCCCGGGCGCAGACGATCGGGGCGAACACGGTCATCGTCTCCTGTTCGCCGCCGCCCCAGCTGCTGCTCGACACGTGCGAGGTCGCGATCGTCCCGGTGGTGGGGCCCGAGGCGTTAACGGGCTCGACGCGGCTCAAAGCGGGCACCGCCACCAAGCTGGTCCTCAACACCCTCAGCACCGGGGCGATGATCCGTACTGGCCGGGCGTACGGCAACCTGATGGTGGACCTCATGGCATTGAGCGAAAAGCTCGTGGACCGCGGCGAGCGGATCGTAATGGAAGCGAGCGGCGTGGATCGGGCGCAGGCGCGGGCGGCGATCGCCACCGCCGGGGGCAGCGTGAAGCTCGCCCTCGTGATGGTGAAGGCGGGGGTCGGGAAAGACGAGGCCGCGCGCCGGCTCGCGGACGCGGGCGGGCTGGTGCGGCGCGCCGTGGGCGATCCGCCGCCCGTGCGGACGTGAGCGAGCACCTCGCCGTCGGGCTGATGTCGGGCACCTCGCTCGACGGCGTCTCGGCGGCGCTGGTGCGGCTCGCGGCCGACCCTCCTGAGGCGCGGCTGGTCGCGTTCCACCAGGAGGCCTACGCCGCGGCCGAGCGCGGCGCGATCGTGGACACGATCGCGCGGGGCGGCGCCAAGGAGCTCGCGTTGCTGCACGTGGCGCTGGGCGAGCGCTTCGCCGGCGCGACGCTCTCGCTACTCGCCGCCGCCAAGGTGTCGCCCCGCGATCTGTCCTTCATCGCCTCGCACGGACAAACGGTGTGGCACGAGCCGGGGAAGGCAACGCTGCAGCTCGGCGACCCCGCGGTGCTGGCCGAGCGGCTCGGCGTCCGAGTGGTGAGCGACTTCCGCGGTCGCGACGTGGCCGCCGGCGGGCAAGGCGCCCCGCTGGTGCCGCTCGTCGACGTGATGCTGTTCGGGCATCCGGAGCGCGGCCGGCTGCTCCTGAACCTCGGCGGGATGGCGAACGTCACCTGGGTGCCGCGGCGCGGCGAGACCGCGGGCGCGCTCGCCTTCGATACGGGGCCCGGCGTCGCGGTGATCGACGCGGTGACGCGCCGCATCGACCCCGATGTCCCCTACGACCGGGACGGCGAGCACGCGCGGCACGGCCGGGTGTCGTCCAAGGCGCTGGCCGCACTGCTCGCCGACCCCTACTTCGAGCTGTCCCCGCCCAAGAGCACCGGACGCGAGCGGTTCGGCTTCGCGTTTGCCGACCGGGTGATCGAGCTCGCGGGCGCCGGCAACGACGCGGTCGCGACCGCCACGGCGCTCACGGTGGAAACGGTCGCGCGCGCGCTCGAGCGCTGGACGCCGGCCGTGCCCGGCGACGAGCTGGTCATCTCGGGGGGCGGAGCCCGGAACCCGGCGCTGGTCGAGCAGCTCGCGGGCCGCGTGCAGCCGCGGCCGGTACGCGCGTTCGATCAGCTGTTCTTCGACGGGGAGGCGAAGGAGGCGGTGGCGTTCGCGTTTCTGGGTCTCATGACGCTGCTCGGAAAGCCCGGCAATCTTCCCGGAGCGACGGGGGCTCGGGGGCCGAGGATCCTCGGCCATGTCACCGCTGCCTAACGGACTCTCACCCCCAGCCGCGTCAGGTAGTCCGCCACAAAGCTCGCCGGCACCGCGAGGATGATCCGGCCGTTCGATTCCTGGATGCCGCCGTACAGCACCGCGACGACGCGGCCGTCGTGGTCGAAGATCGGGCTGCCGGACGAGCCCGGAGCGCCGTAGCCGTCCACCTGGACGACGTTAGGCAGCACCTTGCTGGTCGTGCCGACCGTCAGGGTTGGGGAGGCGACGACGTCGGTTCCCTGGCCCTCCATCGGCAGATCGAGGCCGAGCGGGTAGCCGATGATGGCGACCGGATCGCCGCGCTGCAGGTTGCGCGGATTGCGATCCATGGCGACGACGCGCGGCGTGCCGCCGCGGATGTCCACCTTGATCACGCCGATGTCGGCCGCATCGGAAACCCCCAGGTAGCGCCCCTGGAACCACTGGCGGCTGCCCGAGAATTTCACGGCGATGCGGCGCGGCGTGCGGTCGCCGTTGACCCCAGTCAGCACGTGCTTGTTGGTCACGATCGTGCCGGAGGAGTCCACGGCGAAGCCAGTACCGCTGATCCGCTCCGATTCGGAAAACTCGATCAGCAGCAGCGCCACCGCGTCCTGGTTGCGCTCCGAGATGGCGCGGTAATCGACCGCATTGGCGCCGGCGATGAGCTGCTGGCGCTGCTGTGCGTTCTGGATCTGCGCCCGCAGCCGCGCCACCGCCCCGGCATCGCTCCCCGCGCTCGCGAGCTCCTGGCGCAGCCGCCCGATTTCCGCGGCCGACTGCCGGTTGGCGTCGCGCAACCCCTGGACCTCGGTCTGGAACTGCTGCGCCGTACGCTGCGCCTGGTTCGCGACGCTGTCCGCCCAGGCCCGGATGCGAGCGATCTCGGTGCGGCGGTCGTGGGCGCCTTTCCACAGGACGAAGCCGGCGAGCACGATCACCAGCAGCAGGACGCCGAACAACGCCTTCGTGGTGCGGCGCCAGTGTTGCGTGGCGGTTTCGATCGCGGCCCGGATCGCCGTGCTCGACCGGCCCACACCGGGGCGTCGGCCGGCGGTCGCGGGCTGGGCCTGCACCATTTGCTTCGGTTGCGACATCCGCCCGGCGGCGGCCTGGGCGGTGGCGGTCGGCTCCGCGTCGCCCGCGTCCGTCTGGACGTGAAACTCGAGCGCGGGGCCCTTGGCGCCGAATCCGATCACGTCGCCGTCGGCGAGCAGCCGGTCCCCTTCGAGCCGCTCGCCGTTGACGTAGGTGCCGTTCTTGCTGCCGAGGTCCTGCAGCACGAACCCTTCGGCCTTGCGCATGATGGCCGCGTGGCGCGACGAGACGTCGAGGTCGCGCTCGGCGTCGAAGCGCACGTCCGACAGGGGATGCCGGCCCAGACCGAGATACGCCTTCTGGAACGTCTCCACCTGCCCGGCGCGGGAGCCGGACAGGAACTTGAACTGCGCTCTCACGGTGTGCCGGCCGCCCAGACGACCGCGCCGACCGCGAGCGCAGCCCCGATCAGCAGTCCGATCAATTTCCAGCGCGTCTGGTGTGATTGCTTCGTGGGGATCGGCACCTTGCTGCCGCGGTATACCGGGACCGGCTCGGTGCTGGTCTCGGTGTCGATCAGCGGGAACACCTGGTGGCCGACTTCTTCCCTGGCGGCGGCGGCGCGCAGACCGTCGCCGTCGAGCCGGGCCACGATTACGGTGACATTGTCGGGACCGCCGCGCTCGTTCGCCATCGCGATCAGGCGGGTGCAGGCGGCGCCCAAATCGCGCGACTCCGACGCCGTCCGCGCGATCTCCTCCTTCTTCACCTGGCCCGACAAGCCGTCGGAGCAGAGCAGCAGCAGGTCGCCCCGGCGGATCTCCTGGTGCGTGAGGTCCACCTTGATCTTGGGGTCGGGGCCGAGGGCCTGCAGGATGATGTTGCGCCGCTCGCTCTGCGCCGCCTCCTCCTCGGTCAGCTCACCCGCCTCCACCAGCCGCTGCATCAGCGACTGATCCTTGGTGAGCTGATGCGCTGCGCCGCCGCGGATGAGGTACGCCCGGCTGTCGCCGACCTGGGTGACGTAAATGTGGTCGCCCAGGATGCCCACGGCGGTCGTCGTGGTCCCCATCCCGCGGTTCTCGGGGTGCGATTTGGCGTAGGCGTGGATTTCGAGGTTCGCGGTTTCCACGGCTTCTTTCAGGCGGTACGCGAACCGTTGACCCGAGGCCTCTTCCTCGGCGAGCCACGCGCGGACGAGCTGATTGTAAATCGTGGCCGTGGCCATCTCGCTCGCCAGCTCGCCCGCGGCGGCGCCGCCCATGCCGTCGGCGACGACGAGCAGCACGCCGCGCTCCCCCAGCTCGTATTCGCGCTCCGCCGCCGGGGGCGTGTTGTCCTTGCGCGTGAGATCCGCCACGAGGTAGTTGTCCTCGTTGT
>JBOHST010000083.1:0-11005 GCA_050733375.1 Gemmatimonadales bacterium | reverse complement strand
ATCCACACGCGAGACTCGATCCGCGCATTCATGGCTTCCTTCCCCGGGGTGCAGGTGGACTCGGCGACCGCGACACCGGACACGATCGAGGTGTGGGACGGCTCGGCGCTCGTCTGGGGCTCCTACTTCGAGCGCCTGCGGTTCCCCGGACAGCCACAGAGCGAGCAGCATGGGAAGTTCGTCATCCAATGGGTCCGCCAGGCGGACGGCACATGGTTGATTCAGCGGTACCTCAGGGTTCCAGTTCTCACAACCACCTCGGCGCAATCCGGGCGCTGAACCATCGAGGTCTCTCATGGTGGAACTCAAGACCAAGCGCACCAACGCCAGCGTCACGGCCTTTCTCAAACGGGTCCGCGACGATACGCGCCGTCGGGACTGTTTGACCGTGGTGCGAATCATGAAAACGGGCTACGAAAACCGCGCCGAAGATGTGGGGCCCCGGCATCGTGGGATTCGGGACCTACCACTACAAGTATGCGAGCGGTCGCCAAGCCGACTGGTTCCTCACCGGGTTTGCGCCTCGCAAACAGGACCTCACGCTGTACATCATGGCGGGCCCTGCTCGGTACAAGACGCTGCTGGCCAAGCTCGGTACGTACAAAACCGGTAGGGCGTGCCTGTACATCAAGCGGCTGGCCGACGTCAATCAGACCGTGCTGCAACAGCTGGTCTCCGCGTCGGTGCGGCACATGAAGCAAGCGAGTGACCGCGAGTCTTGACATCCTTCCGAACGCGTTCGACAATCCGGCGAACACGTCCACCTGCGATGCAACGAGTCACGCACTGAAAGGAACCGGCTCATGAAGGCGGCCGCCGTGTTCACTCAATTCTTCGTGGCGCTGCTCCTGGCCATCGGCCCGCGACAGACCGGTTCCGTCGAGCGCGTCGCCTGGCTCCAGGGATGCTGGCACACCAGCTCACCGCAACGGATCATCGAGGAACACTGGACTGCCCCGCGCGGCCACAGTATGCTCGGTGTCGGTCGAACGCTCCGGGGCGGCAGCCTCGTCGAGTACGAATTCGTAGTCGTGCGCGAACGAGCCGGGGTCCTCACCTACCAGGCGCACCCTGCGGGCCAGGCCAGCGCCGTCTTCACGGCCAAAACGGTATCGGACTCCACGGTCGTGTTCGAGAATCCCGCCCACGATTTCCCGCAGCGAGTCGGGTATCGCCGCATCGGCACCGATTCCCTCCTGGCGTGGATCGAAGGATCGATGCAGGGGACAAATCGCCGCATCGAGTTCCCCTACGCCCGCGCGAGGTGTCCGGGTCCGTGACGGCTGACGCACCGCCCGAGGAGGCTCGGATGCGTGAGGCGAAGAACCGCGCGACCATCGAGGCGGCGGCGATGTCTGGGTACTGGAAGCCGACCTCGACAACGGCGACGGCGCGCCGTATCAGTGCGTGTTCGTTTTTCAAATGCGCGACGGCTTGATCGCAAAGGAGATCGGCTACTGGTCGAAGCCGTTTCCGGCCCCGGAATGGCGTGCGCCCTGGGTCGAGCGCATGTAGAGGTGCTCCCGACCGCCATGGCGCAGCCCAGTCGGCTACTATCGCTATTCACCGCATTGCTCGTCGGAACCGTGACCGGAGCGCTGCTGCTCGGGGTGGGCGGTCGCTTCGTCATGCGGGCCTTGGCGGTCGCCTCCGGAACGCCGTCGGGATTCAGCATCGGCGGGACGTTTTCCGTCATTCTTTCAGGAGCGATCGCCGGGGTCGTTGGAGGCCTCCTGCTCTTTGCCGCCGCTCAATTCGTGCCGGCGCTGCTCCGGTTCCGCGGCCTGGTCTTCGGCCTTCTGTGTTACCTGATAGCAATCCCCGGATTCCGGCCCCCGCAAGTGTTCGTCTTTGCCCTGTTCGCCCCGACTTTTCTAGGGTACGGCGTGGCGGCGGTCCTGCTGTACGAGCGCTTCACCCGCAAGGAGCGCGGTCCCGCCTGATCGGAACCGCCGCGCGTTGTCCGCAGACGTCGGGGACTCCCTGCAGCGGCGTTCACGGTGATACCTTCCGTGCGCGATGCGACTGACTCCGAGCCCCGACGTTCGCCCCACACGGGACAAAACGCTTCTCGAGTTGGAGGGAGAGAGCGGAGCCGTGTCCATCCCGGAACATCTCCAGGCCAAGGCCGTCCGGCGCCTGTGTGAGATCCCGATCCGAGATTATCGCATCGAAGATCTGCGCCTCATGATCGGGCAGGGAATTGGGCTCCGGTATCTCGTACCGATCGCCCTCGAAGTCCTCGAAGCCGATCCGTTCGCGGAGGGCGACTATTACCCAGGCGATCTCCTCAAGATGGTGAGCTCGGTGCGGCGGGAATTCTGGCGCGACCACCCGAGCTACCGGCGCCGTGCCGCTCACGTCGTCCGCCGAGCGCTGCAAGGGTTCGACCAAGCCGAGACGATCCCCGAGCTGCGCGGCGATCTGTGGGCTGCCGGAGCGCAACTCGACTAGTCGCTGACGGCCTCTGCGTCCCTCCATGCCTCTCGATTCGACCGCCGACCGTTTCGAAGTATCGATTCAGGTCCAGGCGGCCGACATCGACGAGCTGGGCCATTTGAACAATGTCGTGTACCTGCGGTGGGTCCAGGAGGCCGCCGTCGCGCACTGGCGGGCCGCAGCGACCGCCGCGCAGCAGGCCGCGGTGGCCTGGGTAGTGGTGCGCCACGAAATCGACTACAAGCGCGCGGCCCGCCTGGGCGACGGGATCATCGCCCGCACCTGGGTCGGCACCGCCTCCACGCACGAATTTGAACGACACACAGAGATCCTGCGGGCCATCGATCGCTCGCTGCTGGCACGTGCTCAGACGTTGTGGTGTCCCATCGACATGCGTTCAGGTCGGCCGATGCGAGTCGATCTCGAGGTTCGTGAACGGTTTTCAGTTCCTGCGGCCGATGAACAATCGGTCGGCTGACACTCTGCGGCCTCGGCCAGCTCACCCAGGCCGCGTGGTACGAGGGATTCGCCGCGAACGCGGGGAAGGAAGCGACGGTTGACCTGCGCATCGCGGCGGTGGAAGTGACGCGCGACATCGCCAGCGTCAAGGTCGTCGAGGAATATCCGCAGTCGCGATATATCGACTACCTTTCGCTGGTGAAATTCGACGGCGCGTGACGCATCGTGAACAAGATCTACACGTCCGAACGCAAATAGCTGAACTCCCACCGAGGAGGTTGGCGTATGAGCGTCGAGAACCTGGTCGTATTCCTGTTGATCGGAATCGCCGCCGGGTGGCTGGCAGGACGGATCATGAAGGGCGGCGGGTTCGGCCTGGTCGGCGACATGATCGTCGGCGTGATCGGCGCCTTCCTTGGCGGCTGGCTGTTCGGGTTGCTGGGGATCGCCGCCGGCGGCCTGCTCGGAACGTTCGTCACCGCGTTCGTGGGAGCGGTGGTGTTGTTGTTCCTGATGCGCCTGGTAAAGCGAGCCTGACCTTTCCTGTCCTGCTCCAGGTCGCGCTCAACGGGTCGCGCCGCCGGGAGGAGCACCCCGCGCTGCCCGTGACGTCCTGGGACCTGGCAACCGCCGCCGCCGAAGCGGTGGCGGCGGGTGCCGCCGCGATCCACGTCCACGTGCGTGACCCGAATGGCGTCGAGAGCATCGCGCCGGCGGACGTCTCGCGCGCGGTGACGGCCCTGCGTCCCGCCATTCCCGGGATTCCGATCGGCGTGAGTACGGGGGCGTGGATCGTGCGCGACACGGATTTGCGTTATCGCCTCGTCGCCGATTGGGTGGATCTTCCCGACTATGCCTCCGTAAATATCCATGAAGAGGAAGCGGAGCCGCTCGCCGAGCTGCTGCTGTCGCGAGGTGTCGGGGTCGAAGCCGGGGTCGCGACGGCCGCCGCCGCCGAGCGGTTCGCAGCCAGCACGTTCGCCCGACAGTGCCTGCGAGTGTTGATGGAGCCCCAGGAGCAAGACTTGGCCGCGGCGCTCCGTTCGGTCACGGCGATCGAAGCAGTCCTGACGCGGGCCGGCCTGACGTTGCCGTGCATCCTGCACGGGGTGGATCACACGGCTTGGTCGATGATTCCTGAGGCCGGCGCTCGAGGCTACGGTGCCCGCATCGGGTTCGAGGACACGTTGACCCTCCCCGATGGATCGATGGCCGCCAGTAACGCGGTCCTGATCGCCGAAGCCCGGCGGATGGGAGGCTAGTTGCCCCCCGGCTCCGGCAGGCGGTGGCGCAGGAAGAAATCGAGCAGCAACGCGTTGGTGTCGAGCGCGGGGCTCGCGCGCCAGGCGTGTCCACCCTCGCGCACCGCATAGAGCGTCACCTCAACTCCAGCGGCGCACCCGCGGCCGTGGCGTCGTTCGATCGCTCCCCCACCCCGGAATGGCTCGGTCGCCGACGATTGGCACCGATTGAGCAACAGCCAATGCCGAAACGTCGCTTCGGCGCCCAGCAGCCGACTGCGTCTGCTCCCGGACCCGCCATGTAGATCCGTCCGGTCGAGCGGTGCAATGCGGGCGATGCTGTCGACCAATGCGCGAACCAAGCCGGTGTCGTTCGCCCCCAGGCGGTCGGCGTTGTTGCAGCCGCAGTCCTCCGCCCAATTGCCCAGCGGAGCGTCGGGGTAGGCAACGAGCACCCCACGCATGTCGGCCGCGTCGCTCAAGCCGGTGCCATTCCTGAGACCCAGAGCGGTCCCCTGGGCACCGTGAAACGCGATGATCAGTGGCAGCGGATTCCCCGATAAGGCGGTGGGCGGCACGGGAAGCAGCACGCGCCGTTGCGTCGTGTCCACACGTAGGACAAGTAGTGTGTCGGGCGACGCGTCCGCGCGGCGGGCTAGCCACAGCGCCCCGAGCAACAGGAACACCGCACGGCCGCGCGCCGGAGTCGAACGCCACATGTCGCCGTGTACCTCCTTTCCTCGGAGCAAGGGGCAATGCAGCTTTGGGTGGTTCCCCTGAGACCCCGGTCGCCGATCCAGGTTCGCACCATGCGTGTCACCACTCGACGGGAGATGTTCGCCGCCACGGCCGGCGCTGTAGGCCTGGCGGCGCTCGAACGGCCGCTGGCCGCCGCGGAACACGTCGCCGCGCTGGGATCGCCTCCGGCCGGGAAGCTGAAGCAGTCGGTCTGTCGCTGGGTCTATCAGAACATCCCACTGCCACAGTTCTGCAGCGCGGCACGTGACATGGGACTGGTTGCGATCGACCTGCTCCATCCGGATGAGTGGCCCGTAGCGCGTGAGGCGGGCCTCGTCTCCTCCATGGGGTATCCATCGCGGCGCCGCGACTTCATCGCGACGGGTTTCAACGACCGGGGGAATCATGCGCTGTTGCTGCGCGAGCTGGAGCAGACGATTCCCCTCGCCGCCCGGGCCGGGGTGCCCAACGTGATCACCATGTTCGGCAACCGGAAGGGGCACAGCGATGCGGAGGGCATCGCCGCCTGCATCGCCGGACTCCGCCAGATCGCTCCGCTCGCCGAGGAGCAGGGGGTCACGGTGTGTGTCGAGCTGCTGAACAGCAAGGTCGATCACCCGGATTACCATGGCGACCACACGGCCTTCGGCGTCGCGGTCGTTACGGGCGTGGGGTCGCCGCGAGTGAAGCTGCTGTACGACATCTATCACATGCAGATCATGGACGGCGACGTCATCCGCACGATCCGTGAGCACATCGCGCACATCGGCCACTTCCACACCGGGGGCGTGCCCGGACGCCACGAAATCGACGATTCGCAGGAACTGAATTACCGCGCGATCGCGCGCACGATCGCCGAGCTAGGCTTCACCGGGTACGTGGCACACGAGTTCGTGCCCACCCGAGACCCGCTGACCTCGCTGCGCGAGGCCGTGGTGATCTGCGACGTGTGACGCTCAGCCTCACATTCCGGCAACCCACCTTCAGCCCGCCTGAAGCGGAGACCATCGCCCTCCGGCGATTCGGCGCGCTCGGCACGGCGCGGCCGCTGCCCTCCGAGCGTGATCAGAACTTCCAGCTGCGTCTCTCCGACGGCAGCCGCGTCGTGCTCAAGATCGCCCACGCCGGCGAGGATCGGGACGTCCTCGAGCTGCAAACGCTAGCGCTGCGGCAGCTCGCCGAACGGGCGCCGGGACTGGCGCTCCCGCGGGTGTGCACCGCGGTGGACGGCACCGAGATCGTCGAAATCGCTGCGGACGACGGCGCGCTCCATTTCGCGCGGCTGCTCACGTGGGTCCCCGGCATGCTGTTCGCGGACGTTCGCCCCCACATGCCGGAGCTGCTCGAGAGCCTGGGGCAGGTGATTGCCCAGATCGATGGCGGTCTCGAGGGCTTGCACCACCCCGCCGCACACCGCGAGCTCAAGTGGGACCTGGCTCGCGCCGGCTGGATCCGCGAGCACCTGGCCGGTGTCGAAGATGCACGGCGTCGCGCGACCGTCGAGCGGATTCTGGACCGCTACGACGCCGAGCTCACACCCACGCTCGCGAGCCTGCCGGCCGGGCCGATCTACAACGACGCCAACGACTACAATGTGCTCGTCCGGGGCGAGGATCCCTGGTCGCGTCGCGTGGTGGGGGTCATCGACTTCGGTGATCTGGTCCACAGTCCCGTGGTATGCGACCTGGCGATCGCTGCGGCCTACGCGCTACTCGGCAAGCCCGATCCCCTGGCCGCGGCGGCGCGCGTGGTGGCGGGCTACCACGCCGTCCGGCCGCTCCGCGAAATCGAGATCGACTTGCTCGATGTCCTCATCGCCGCCCGGCTCGCGGTGAGCGCCGTGAACGCGGGGGTGCAACGCGCCGCCGTTCCCGGCAACCCCTACCTCACGATCAGCGAAGCGCCCAGCTGGGATGCGCTCGACCGGTTGGCGGTGCTGCCGCCGCGGCTCATCCGGTGCGTGCTGCGGGACGCCTGCAGCTATCCCGCCGTTGCGACCGCGCCCGCGGTGGTCCACTGGCTCCAGACGCACGAGGGCGACCTGGGCCCCCTGGTGGAGCCCGATCTCACCCGCGACGCCGCCGTGCTCGACCTCTCGGTCGCCAGCCCACTGCTCGGCGATCTGCGCCGTGTGAAGGACGTCCAGACCTTCAGTCGGGTCATCGCGACCGCCATTGAGGAGGCGGGCGCGCAGGTGGGCGTCGGGCGATACGATGAGCCCCGGATCGTGTACACCAGCGACGCATTCCTGACCGCGGGCAACGACGGGCCGGAAGCGCGCACCGTGCATCTGGGGCTCGACCTGTTTCTTCCGGCCGGCGCCCGCGTGTTCGCGCCGCTCGGGGGGGTGGTGCACTCGTTCCGCGATAACGCCGCCGCGCTCGACTACGGACCCACCGTCATCCTGCGTCATATCGTGGACGACGGTCAGCTGACGTTTTTCACGCTCTATGGCCACCTCGACCGCGAATCGGTGGCGTGGCTGCAACCGGGGCAATCGATCGCGGCCGGGAGTCCCGTCGGGAGGATCGGGGACGCGGGCGTGAACGGCGGGTGGCCGCCGCACCTGCATTTTCAGATCGTCACCGACCTGCTGGAGCAGCAAGGCGACTTCCCCGGCGTGGCCCGGCCGAGCCAGCGCTCGGTCTGGAAGAGCCTCAGCCCCGATCCCAACCTCATCGCGCGCATTCCGGTGGAGCGCTTCCCGGTCGCCGCGCCGTCCGCCGAGCGGATTCTCGCCGAACGCCGCCACTACCTGGGAGCCTCACTCAGCATCGCGTACCGCCGGCCGCTCGAGATCGTCCGCGGCTGGATGGAGTTCCTCTACGACCAGGACGGTCGCCGCTACCTCGATGCGGTGAACAACGTCCCGCACGTGGGGCATGCCCATCCGGCGGTGGTGCGGGCCGGGCAGCGCCAGATGGCCGTGCTCAACACCAACACGCGGTACCTGCACGAGCTGGTCGTGCGATACGCCGAGCGGCTCTGGGCGACGCTGCCGTCCCCGCTGTCGGTCTGCTACTTCGTCAACTCGGGAAGCGAAGCGAACGAGCTGGCGATACGGCTCGCGCGCGCCTACACCGGCCGGCGCGATCTTGTGGTGGTGGACGGCGCCTACCACGGGAACACCACGACCCTCATCGAGGTCAGTCCCTACAAGCACGACGGGCCTGGTGGCGCGGGGGCGCCGGGGTGGGTAACCAAGGTTCCACTGCCGGACACCTATCGGGGCCGATACCGCGCCGACGACCCGCGCGCCGGGGAGCGGTACGCCGCGCTCGTCGCGGAGGCCGTCACGCGCGTCCGCGGTCGCGGCGCCCAGCTTGCCGGGTTCATGAGCGAGTCCGTCCTGTCTTCCGCCGGACAGATCGTCCTACCGGATGGCTACCTGGCCGCCGCCTACGGCCACGTTCGCCGGGCGGGCGGCGTCTGCATCGCCGACGAGGTGCAGGTGGGGTTCGGCCGGGTCGGCACGCACTTCTGGGCGTTCGAGACGCAGGATGTCGTGCCCGACATTGTGACGCTCGGAAAGCCGATCGGCAACGGACACCCGCTCGGTGCCGTCATCACCACGCCCGACATCGCGGCCGCCTTCGCCAGCGGGATGGAATATTTCAACACTTTCGGCGGCAACCCGGTGTCGTGCGCCATTGGGCTCGCCGTGCTCGACGTGATCGCGGAGGAAGGGCTCCAGGCGAATGCGCGCCGCGTCGGGCAGCACCTGCTGACGCGGCTGCGCGCCCTGGCGACCCGGCGCCCGCTGATCGGCGACGTGCGTGGCCTCGGTTTGTTCCTCGGCGTCGAGTTGGTGCGCGATCGCACCACCCTGGAGCCGGCGGGAGAGGAGGCGAGTTACGTGGCGAATCGGATGCGGGAGTGCGGCGTGCTCGTCAGCACCGACGGGCCGTTCCACAACGTGTTGAAGATCAAGCCGCCGCTCGTATTCACGCTGCAGGACGCAGAACAGCTGGTCGCGACCCTCGACCAGGCCCTCGCCGAAGATCCGGGCCGCCGGCGACCGGAGGAGGATACGTGATTCGGCCGCCCTTCCGCTTCCACCGACCGACCTGCAGCTTGTGAGCAGAGCCTCGAGGCTCGATTCGTCTCCACCTCGACTCGTCTCTACAAGGAGGACGCCATGGCCGGGAAGGGTAGCCGCACCACACACCGCAGTAGCACGGGGAAGAAACTCTATGCTGTGCGCGACGCGAAGGGACGCTTCAAAGACATCCAGAGCTACGCGCGCGCACACGGTCAGGACATCAAGCGCAAGAGCAAAAAAGGGAAGTGAGCCTGGCGCGCCCGGCGCTCGCCCTGCTGCTCGGCGTCCTCCTCCACTGTTCCGGCGACACCAGCCGCCTCACTCCGGACCAGGAAAGCCGCTTTGCCACCGAAGGCATTCGCCGCCGCGCCGCCAACGTCTGGTTTCGCTACACCCACGATGCTGGGACCCGTTCGGCCGGATGGGAGGATCGGCTCGGCTCGATCGTGGTAACCGGCCAGACGGTCCTCGTCCACAAGAATCAGAAGATCGGGATCGAGATCAGCGGTACGAGCCGGCGCTTTTACGAGGTGAGTCGGGATGGCGCGCGCGTGCGCATCGGCGCCGGCTCGGGACCGTCGCGGGAGGTATGGTCGTTCGAACCCCCCGATGACGCAGTGGGGTGGACCGAGGACATTCGGAGCGTGATCCGCCTCTCCAAAAGCACCGTTAACCGCTGACGCGCCCGCTCCGGTTGCTCACTGTTTATCCCAGATCGTGACCAAACTGCTTCCTCCGAGCGAAAGGCTGATCACCAGTGTGTCCTGCTGGGTGCCGGCGATCAGGAAACTTCCTGCAGCGGTGCCGAGCCCCGCGGGTAACGTGAGGTAGATCGAATCACCGGAGGAAGTGTGCCTGGCCGCGTACGCGCCTGCGAGAACGATCGTCGAGTCCACCGGCGCGGTAACGTGAATGTTGGTGCTGAAGGACGTGCTCGTGAAGGCGAGCGTCCCCGTGGCCGTGGTCGTCAGCACGCCGAAAAAGAGCGACACGAGGTTGTAGTTGCCTGTTAGATCTATGGTGCCACCCGCTCCGGTTCCGCTATCGCTGCACGCCGTGGGCGCTCCGAAAGCCACCGTCGCCGCCAGCGCGACAGCCGCCAGACGCATCTTTCGCATGCTCCCTCCAGAGTCAGTCTGCCCATGGAGCCTAACTATTCAACCACCGGGCGTCCAGCCGAACGACGCTCGTCGTGCCGTATCGCCGACGGCAGGCCCGGGATACATTCGCGCGGAACGCCATGAGTATCTCCTTCGGCATCGAGGGCGCGTGATTGAGATTCGCCGCGCGGGAATCGAGGACCTGCCGCTACTCGCTCCGCTGTTCGACGCCTACCGCAGGTTCTACCACCAGGCACCCGACCTCGCCCTCGCCCGGCGGTTCCTCGCCGAACGATTGGGTCGGGACGAATCCGTGGTGTTTCTGGCCCACACCGCGGGCAACGGAGATCGCGCGGGATGCGGCTTCACGCAGCTCTACCCGCTGTTTTCTTCGGTCGCCTGCCGACCCATCTGGATTCTGTCCGACTTGTTCGTCGACTCGACCTGCCGACGGGCCGGCGTGGCGCGGCGCCTGATGGAGGCGGCGCACGCATTTGCGCGAGCGCAGGGAGCCGCCACGGTCGAGCTGGATACGGCCCATAGCAACACGAGCGCGCAGGCTCTCTACGACTCGCTGGGATACCATCGGGACCTCGCGTTCCGACACTACGTACTTACCCTGTAGCGGGAACATCACCGGGAGGACATCGTGCTCTGGACTATCGTGATCGGCCTCGTGGCCGGCGTGCTGGCAAAGCTGGTGATGCCGGGCAAGGACCCTGGAGGAATCATCATCACGATGCTGCTCGGCATCGCCGGATCGGTGGTCGCCAATTTTCTGGGCTCGCTCGTCGGCTTCTACCAGCAAGGGGAGCGTGCGGGCCTGCTCGCTTCCGTCGTCGGCGCCGTGTTGATTCTCGCGATATACCGGCGCTTCAAGAAGACCGCCTGAGCCGTTCATCCGTCACCCGAGAGGAGACCCCCATGTCGGTCGCCAAGGTCACTGAGATCACCTCCAGCTCGCCCAAGGGGTTCGAAGACGCCGT
>JBOHST010000082.1:0-3058 GCA_050733375.1 Gemmatimonadales bacterium | reverse complement strand
GCGGTGGGGGTGGGGGTGGGGGCGGAAGCACTCCCAGCCCGGCAGGCTTGTACATGACCAAAGCCCATTTTGTCGATGATTTTGAGGGTTGGTTGAGAGGGAACCCCGAGTTTGAGATTCACATCCTGGGCCAGGCCGGGACCACCGATTCGTTGACCGACTACCAGTGTGCCGGCGAGCACGCGGGCGGGCCGTATGTTTTCGACCAGAACGGCAAGGACTGGAGCGGTAGCGTCCTACTGTTCAGTCAGCAGCAGATCAACGCCTACAAGGCGGCCCACCCGGGTCATAGCATGCGGGTGTTCGCGGTCGAGGATGACGATACGGCGTGCAAGATCGTCGCCAACAAGGCTGATTTGAATCAGATCCTGCAGGTGGTGGACGATCTTTACTCGAAGCGGACAGGGGGTAGAGACACGACGACTTCGGCGGGCAGGTTATACAAGGCAGCCAAGGTATTACGCAACCTTTGGACCCTGATCGCGTCGTTCATCAAGACGAACGACGAGTTGATCGGCACCGCCATCGAAGATCAGGTCGTGGGCATTTTCTACCCCGGATTCAACTGGATCGTCAAAGGTCAGAACAACGTCACTAACGGATGGCTCAAACTGGAGATGCGCTAGAATGACCAACCTGCTGCGTCGCTGCGCCGTGGTCGCAACATTCGCACTCAGCGCTGGACTCGCGAGCCCCCTGGCGGCGCAGTGGGGCGTCGCCCTCGACGTCCAGCGATCTGCCTATGGAGGGGCCTCGAAGGACACGACCACCGGCGGCCCCGGGGGATCGTTTCGGCCCGGGAACACGCAGGCCGTCACCCTGCACCTGGATCGTCGTCTGGGGCGCGTCACGGTTGGGCTGGGTGCACGCTACATCCGATCGGCCCTGCTGCTGGACGCGCCGGACCTTTACGTTGGTCTCCGAGGGGAGCTCTCGGCGCTCGAGGCCCTCCCGGAGATCCGGGTACGGTTCGCCCGATCGCATAGCGGGGCCGCGCTGGAGCTGTACGGCGGCGCGGTGATCGGAGTCTGGAAGGTTGGGGAACTTGGAGCGCGCGCGGTCCCCGGGGCCACGGCGGGGGTGGCAGGCGAATTCCCCGTTTTTGATCGATTGACGGTTTCGCTGCGCGTCGGCGGCAGCGTGTTGCGTTCCGTTTTCCGGGACGGGGAGTTGCCGCCGGAATTGGTTCTCCGGACGATGCGGCGCAGCGAGATCAGTCTCGGTTTGCGCTACGGTCGCTAAATACGGCGGCGGCCCGAGGGTTCGCGCCCCGGGCCGCCTTCGGGCGCTTCAGGTCCACCGGCGCTGTGGCGGGACTCCGGCGAGCCGCTCGGCGGCGAGTCGCTGGGTTTCCTCGATCGTTTCGGGGTCCTCGATCCCTCTGGCAACCACCGCATCCCGATCGGACGCGAGCGACTTGACGATCCTCCTGAGGTCCGGGTCCTTCAGAGCTATCGCCAGGTCGATGGCGTCCCACAACGTCGTGAAATACTGCTTCCCTGTCAGACGCTGCTTCGTGGCGCGCCGGATCTCGTTGAGCGTGCCAGCTGAAAGCGGATGGGGCCCCGCTCCCTCGACCAGGAACCTGAACGCGACCAAGGCCTCTTCCACCACGTAGTGGGTGGATTCTGGAGACCGGACCGCGCCGAGCAGGGCTGGGACCGCCTCCTCCCCGAAGGCCACCAGGGCCCGGGTGACCGGCGACCCGGTGCCGAGGGCGCCCACGAGCGCCGGAATCGCCCAGGGATCCCGCAGCTCAGCCACCACGCGCGACACTCTGGCAGTGAACTCGGGATCCTCCAGCAGAGGCTCAAGCGGTTCCCCGCGCAGATCTGCATGGTAGCGCTGCGCTTGAACCTCGTTCGCTCGCTCAAGCGACTTGATCAGCGCCGCGCGGAGCTCCAGGCCTATCTGGGGACCGAGGGCCCCCGCCGCCTCGAGGGCTCGGCTCCGTTCCCTGGAGTTGCCACCAAGGATCTGCCGCGCGAGGGCGGACTGGTCTACCTGGGCCTGGACCGTGGCGGTACCGAGCGCCACGGCAAACAGGGCAAACGTGAGCAGCACAACCTGTCGTCGCATGTTCATGATGCTCTCCTTGCGGACTACCACGCAGCGTGAAGGTGGTGGTCGGCGTACATAGTCCACGGAAACAATTCTACCGGGGCGGGGACGGTCAGCGAAGCCGCTCGCCTCAGCTTGTTGAACTCTCCCTTGGTCCAGTTCACCCCCCCGTGGTCGGCCGAGTACATGTCCGCCGCCCTGCCGTGCACATGAAAGCTATTCACAACGCCGCCGACGGCATTATTCCCATGAGGGCATCGGTAGCCTGAGCTGAGGAGAATTCCGCCACGATTATAGTTCGTCCGCGTTTGCTCCAACCCGTTGAGCAGCCCCTGCCTGATCATAGACCACGGCCGGTGAGGGTTGCCGTTTGACCAGTTGTCGTTCAGCTCCCACCACTCAAAGTGCGCTGAACCACCAGCGGTGGCGAAATCCGCGCATGTCGGCTGGGGACTAGCCTGGTACGTCGGGTACTCGGCAATGATGGTGCGGACGGTGTCGTGACAAGCCACCGTGAACTGGATCGTGTACTTGAGCAGCGCGCGGCCACAACAGTTCCCCAAGACTTCGAACGTCCACGGGTCCACACCCTCGATGACGAGGCTGTCAATGTGCGCGTCGGACGGTAGCTGC
The DNA here is from genome assembly GCA_050733375.1 of Gemmatimonadales bacterium. GTDB lineage: Bacteria > Gemmatimonadota > Gemmatimonadetes > Gemmatimonadales > GWC2-71-9 > DASTHG01. The sequence continues at coordinate 364 of JBOHST010000082.1, read as the reverse complement.
CCCTGGACGCCAAACGTCACATCGTCCGACCCGCAGTCGCTGGGGTCGATCAGCACGTTGTCCGCCTGCGTCACCTGCACGCCGTCGTGGAAGCCTACCAGCCGGCCGTAGGTGCCCGTGCACTTGAGCGCGCCCGTGCTCGTCAATGTGATCGCCCACACCGCCGTATCGGGGAAAGTGATGTGGATCGGTTCGCGCTGCTCGATCTCACCCGGGTCCACAGCCTGACCAGAGTGCTGCAGCCACGGGACCGGGGGCACCACCGCGGGCACGGGCGACCCGCACCCAATCACGCTGTCGGGTACCTCCCATTTGAGTGTACACGTCTGCTCGTCGGAGGATGCCGTCGCAACACTCCTCGCCG
>JBOHST010000081.1:0-6393 GCA_050733375.1 Gemmatimonadales bacterium | reverse complement strand
GTGGCTCCGGGCCAAGCGTTTTCGACCGTGCCCCGGTGGGATCTCGGGGATGAGATCAAGTCGGGGACCAGCATGGCGTCGCCGCACGTGGCGGGGCTCGTTGCCCGACTGCGCTCCGCGTTGGCGCAGGAACGTAGACGGGCCTCGGCCGCGGATATCATGCAGGCGCTGCGCGCCACGGCGGCGCCGCTCGCCGGGTGGACCACCGTGGACGCAGGGCCCGGTGTGCCGAGGCTCGAAGCGGCTTACCGGTGGCTCGTGGCGGGCCATCAGGGCTCACGCTACGTGGTCCGCACGGCGGAGGGGGCACCTGCGGCCCTGCGTCGCGAGGGATTCACGCGTTCGGGGGATACCCTCCAGGTGTTCAACGTCGCGCACGCCGACGGGTTGCGCGCCGCGCAGTTTCGGCTGGTGAGCGACGCGCCCTGGCTCTCGGTTCCGGCTCTCGTGACCTCGAACGCGCGCCGCACCAGCATCACGGTCGGATACCGGCCGGCATTGCTGCCCGGGCCCGGGGTGTACGTCGGCACGGTCACGGCGCGGAATCCGTCCGACAGCATATCTGGGCCCTTGTTCACGCTCGTCAACACCGTCGTGGTGCCGCACGACCTCTCCATGCGGCCGCTCCAGGATGCCGGTCGCGCCGTTGGCGCGGGGCGGGTGCAACGATACTTCCTGCGCTCACCGGTGGCCGGCCGGACGCTGCGCGTCCGGGTGTCGCTCGGGGATATCGAGCAACAAGCGCTCGTCCAGCTGTATGACCCGACCGGCCGTCCCGCGAGCGCCGATCCGGACAGCGTGGTGCAGGTGGGGTACGGCAAGTCTTCCAACGTCGTGGTCGAGGTGCCGACTGAAGACATGGCGCCCGGCGTGTACGAGCTCGACGTCATCAACCCCGGCAACGATCGCCTGACGGCCACGGTGCAGGCCGAGCTGGCGCTGGTCGCGGTTACGCCGCAGGCGAATGGCACGCTCGAGGCCATGAATCCCGGCGTGGCGACGGCGAACCTCGAAGCCCGCGCTGCACTCGTCGGGGCACAGCGAAGCGCGGCGGTGGCGGGGCGGGGGACCGCCGCGGAGAGTATTGCGGTCGCGGTGCCCGATTGGGCTGCTCGGGCGGAAGTGTTGGTGGAGATGCCGCGCGAGCAATGGGAGTGGTTCAGCGACTTCGGGTTGACGGTGTTCGACTCCGCCGGCCAGCAGGTGGATGTGGCGCCGCTCAATTATGCGCGCAGTCGTTTGACCTTTCCCGTGCCGCCTCGGTTGGCGGGCCACCCGGCAGTGATCGAGCTCTACCCGGCGTTCGCCCGGGAGGGCGCTGCATCGCCGTGGCAGTTGTCGGTCCGCATCCGCTTCTTCCGGGACTCGAGCGAAGCGCTCGGCGGTGCCCAACCCCTCAACGTGGTGGCCGGTGGACGCATCGTATTACCCACCGCCCTGCTTCCGTTAGGCCTCCCGGAGGGCTTGGCACCGCTCGTCGAGTGGCGCCTCTCTCCCGCACGGGGATCGGGCGCGACCGCCGTGGTCTACCAGGCAGTGCGACAGCCGTGACGGGCACGATTCGCATCGCTGCCGGTCAGGGATTCTGGGGGGACTGGCTAGAGGCACCCTGGCGCCAGGTGACCGGCGGCCCCGTGGACTATCTGATGATGGATTATCTGGCCGAAGTCACGATGTCCATCATGCAGAAGCAAAAGTCGCGTGACCCGGCACTTGGCTACGCCAGGGATTTCGTGCCGCTGATGGAGCGACTGCTCCCCGCACTGGTGGAGCGGCGGGTCAAGGTGACCACCAACGCCGGAGGAGTGAATCCTCGCGCCTGTGCCGTGGCGGTGGCCGAAACGGCGCGTCGCCTTGGCCTCAGTGGCAAGCTGCGCATCGGTGTGGTGACCGGCGACGACTTGCTGAGTCGGGTCGAGGAGCTCCTCGCCGCGGGGCACGACCTGACGAACCTCGACACGGGTCGCCCGCTGCGCGACGTGCGCGACCGGTTGCGATCGGTGAACGCGTACCTGGGAGCTGCACCGGTCGTCGAGGCCCTGCGCCGCGGCGCCGACATCGTGATCACCGGCCGCGTGACTGATACCGGGCTCACGCTCGGGCCGATGATGCACGCGTTCGACTGGTCGCCGGATGCCTGGGACCTGTTGGCGGCCGGCACGATCGCCGGGCACACCATCGAGTGCGGCGCGCAATGCTCGGGCGGCAACTGTCTGGTCGACTGGGAGCGGATCCCTGACCTGGCGAACATCGGGTACCCCATCGTCGAAGCCCACGCCGACGGCAGCTTCGACATCACCAAGCATCCGGGGAGCGGCGGCCGGATATCGGTGCCCGGCGTCACCGAACAGCTGGTGTACGAGATGGGGGATCCCCGCGAATACATCACGCCCGACTGTATCGCCGATTTCACGAGCATCCATCTGAAGCAGATTGCGAAGGACAGGGTGCGGTTCTCGGGGATTCGCGGACGTCCCGCCACCGACAACCTCAAGGTCTCCGCGGCCTACTTCTACGGATACAAAGCGGTCGGCACACTGGTGTACGCCTGGCCCGACGCATACAAGAAAGCGCAAGTCGCCGATCGGGTGCTGCGGCGGCGGTTGCAGGATCTGGGACTCGAGTTCGAGTCCATCCTCACCGAATTCGTCGGCGTGGACGCGACGCACGGGCCACTGGGCCGCAGGGAGCTCGCGATCGCCGACGTCCCCGAAGTCCAGCTGCGGGTCGGCGTACGGGCGAGTGATCCGGCGCCGGTGGAGCGGTTCACGCGGGAGATCGCCCCCCTGATTCTCAATGGACCGCCGAGTGTCACCGGCTTCGCGGGCGGTCGACCCAAGCCGGAAGAGATCGTCGCCTACTGGCCGGCTCTGATCGACAAGACAGAGGTGCGCGCGTGCGTGGACGTCGTCGCGGTGTGACGGGTGCGCGGCGCATCCGGCTGGTAGACATCGCCCACGCTCGCTCGGGCGATAAAGGGGACACCGCCAACGTGGGGTTGATCGCCAAGCGCGCGTCCGATTATCCGGTGCTCGTCAAGCACGTCACCGCGGCACGTGTGGCGCGACATTTCAAGGGGATGATCCGGGGGCCGGTGCAACGCTACGAGCTGCCGAACCTCCATGCGTTGAACTTCCTGCTGCATGGGGCGCTGGACGGCGGCGGCACGATTTCGCTCAAAACCGACGCACAGGGGAAGGTGTTCTCGACCGCTCTCCTGAGAATGGAAATCGAGGTGCAGCGGTGAGCGATCGCGTGGTGATCGCGCTCGAGGGGGGCGTGCTCAGCGGCACGTTGAACCGGCCGGACAAGAAGAACGCCATCGACAGTGCGATGATCGACGGCCTGTACGCGCTGCTGGAGCAGGCCGATCTGGATGCCGCAGTGCGCGTCGTGGTGGTGCGTGGAGCCGGAAAGGATTTCTGCGCGGGGATGGATCTGCACGAGCTGCTCGCTTCCGCGGACCGGACGGTCGAGCAGAACCGTGACGCGGCGCTGCACTTCGGCGGGGTGTTCCTCAAGATGCGGGCGCTTCCGAAGCCGGTCGTGGCCGTGGTGCAGGGGCGCGCGCTTGCGGGCGGTTGTGGGCTCGCCACGGCATGTGACCTGGTGCTCGCCGCCGAGTCGGCGCAATTCGGCTACCCCGAAGTCCAACGTGGTTTCGTGCCCGCGCTCGTTATGAACATGTTGCGCCGCTGCGTTGGGGAGAAAGTCGGCTTCGACCTCGCCATCGGCCGGCAGCTGTCGGCGCGCGAAGCGGTAAGCGTCGGACTCGTGTCCCGGGTATTCCCGGACGAAGTGTTCGATGCTCGCGTTACCGAGGTGCTCCGGACCTTATCTTCCATCAGCGCGAGCTCACTCGCCCTGACCAAGCACCAGTTTTACCGACTTGACGGCTCCTCGTTCGAGGATGGAGTCCGCCTCTCGGCAGACGTCAATGCGGTGAGCCGCACCACGCCCGATTTCCGGTTGGCGATTGCGGCGTTTCTCAAGCAATGAGGAAGGCGCTGCGGACCGGCGCCTCTCCCGGCCCTCCGTGTTTGGGTTATTGTTCACAGGCCTCCAGAGGCGTTTTGTTGACCCAGGTCGCGGCAATGAGCGGCGCGGAACAGATAAGTCGTGCCATGGGCGGGGCTTTGGCTGGCGCTCGCCACGCTAGCACGAAAGATGCGGCCCTGACTATGCCCTCGTTCAGCCCGCTGCCCAGCGGGGAGGACGGTTCACCGCCAACGGTGAAGGGTCCAAGCTGCGGAGCCGTGATTTCGCGGCCAACTTCGGAGGGTGCATGCAGACCTGGTTGTTGATCGGCGGGCTCGCCCTCGGCGTGCTGGTAATCTTCTGGCTCCTGGCGGTGCTGAGTCTCCGCGATGTGCCGGCCGGCGAAATTCGCCTCGTGAGCTGGCTGCAGGGATCGATCGCGATCTATCGGGGCCCGGGGAAGTCGAAGGAGATGTTGCTGCTCACGACGGGGACGACGATCCCGAGCCGGGCGTTCCAGGTGAATCTCGACGTCACCCAGGAAACGGGGGACTCGGACGAGTCAGCCAAACCCCGCGGGATCGAAGTCCAGGTCCGGGCCAGTGCGATCGTAACCGTTGGCGACAGTGACGCCATGATCCGCACGGCCGCCAGGCTCTTCTTCTCCAACCCCGAAGCCACACGGTCGAGCATGCTCGCCGAGCTCATGTCGAGCGCCGGGCGACGCGCCATCAGCCTGCTGCAGCACGACGACCTGTTCTCGGCGAAGACGACGCCCACGCCACCCGAGGTGCAAGACGACGCCCTCACCGGATCGTGGCGGAAAATGTGCGATCGCGATTTGACTGGGCTGGGTTTGTCGCTCTCCTCGCTCCATGTCAATACGGTTCGGTCGCACAGGGCCGAGGCTCGGCGCCGCCAAGCGGTGGCCGAGGCGCAGGCGAACGCGGATGTCGCGGCCGCTATGCAGGGGCGGCGAGCCCGGGAAGCGGCGCTTGACGCGGAACGGGCGATTTCGGATCGGGAGCGCGAGCTCGAGGAGGTGCGCGCGGCCAACGCCGGGCTCATCGCGCAGGCGTCCGGGAAGCGACAGGAGGTGCAGGCGAAGGCCAATGCGGAGAAGGTGCGAGTCGAGGCTCAGGCGGCCGCAGACGCGCTGCGGGGCGCCCAGTTCGGTCTCGCGTTGAACGAGGCGATCCGGATCACAAAGATCGCCGCAACGCAGACGGATGGTCTTCGGAAGGTGAACGACGCGGTGCGTGAGGGAGGCGAAACCTACTTCCGCTATCGCCTGGCTGAGATGCTGCCGCAGATCGCCCCGGCGATGGTCAATGCGCTGGCCGAGTCGAAAGCCGCCGCGGCTTCGGATGGTGGAGATGGGGCACCGGGGCCTGGCGTGAGCGGCCTGATCAGCCTCATCCAGTCCGTGCTGGCCGAGCAGTCGGGGGCGCGCAACGACACGCTCCCCCTCGCGCAAGCTGATGGTGTTGCCAAGGCCCTCGCGGTGCGGCCGGCGGCTCCGCCCACGGAACTACCGACTCAGCCTGAGGCTCAAATTGAAAACCGAGCGGTGGAGCTGCGTGTGCGGACGCCATCGAGTCAGCGACGCGGCGTTTCGGTTCGCAAGCGATGAAGGAGCGTGTCATGCAAATCGTGAATCTTCCGTACGACCCTCGCCTCGTGCAGCCGATGCGCGATGAGCTGACTCGCATCGGCTTCGCGGAGTTGCGCACCCCTGCGGAGGTTGATGCGGCACTCGCGTCGGATCCGGCGCCTACCCTCCTGGTGGTCAACTCGGTGTGCGGCTGCGCCGCGCGGAACGCGAGGCCGGCGGTGGCGCTCGCGATCCAGCATCCCAAGCGACCGCCGCGACTCTTGACGGTGTTTGCCGGACAGGACGCCGAGGCCACCGGCCGGGCGCGCAGTTATTTCACCGGATACCAGCCCTCGTCCCCTCAGATGGCGCTCTTGAAGGACGGGAACCCGGTGTTCATGCTGGAGCGAAAGCACATCGAAGGCCGGCCCGCGGCGGACATCGCGGCAGACCTGGTGGCCGCGTTTGAGCGATTCTGCTGACGAAGGGCCCGTGCCGGACGAGACGCCCAAGCGCCTGATCGTCGTCGGGGACCGTGTCCTGATCACGCCGGAGGAAGGTGAGGAGCGCACCAACGTCGGGCTGTACCTGCCGCAGACGGCCGTGGAGTCGCGTCAGGTGCAGGGCGGCAGGATCGTGGCGACGGGACCGGGGACCGCGATGTCCGAGCCCGCGAGCATGGACGACGAGCCCTGGAAGATCCGTAGCCCCGACGTGAAGTACTTGCCGATGCAGGCACAGCCGGGAGACTACGCGCTGTTTTTCCGGAAAGCGGCTGTGGAAATCACGTTCGAGGGCAAGAGCTACCTGGTCGCCCCCCA